>QMOE01000605.1 GCA_003648125.1 Chloroflexota bacterium | reverse complement strand
GATGGGCTGGTGGTCATCGGCGGCAACGGTTCTCTGAGCGGCGCGATGGAATTGTGGCGCATGGGTTTCCCGGTCGTTGGCATCCCCAGCACCATTGATAACGATGTCAACGGCACCGACATTTCCATCGGCGTGGACACAGCGCTGAACACCATCCTGGACGCCATAGACAAGATCAAAGACACGGCCAGTTCGCACAACCGGGCTTTTCTCATCGAGACGATGGGGCGGGACTCGGGGTATCTGGCGCTGGCGAGCGGCATCGGCGGCGGGGCAGAGATGGTGCTGATCCCAGAGGAAAAAGTAACGCTTAAAGATGTCTGCAACGGGATCGAAGACGCTTACATCAGAGGAAAATCCCATTGCATCATCATCGTCGCCGAGGGATGGGAGCCAGGAACGCAAGAGTTGGCCCATCAGTTGCGCGGGAGGCAGGAAGAACTGGGCTTTTCGGTGCGCGTCACGCAACTGGGCCACGTCCAGCGGGGCGGCTCTCCCAGCGCCTTTGACCGGCTGTTGGCTACCCGGCTAGGGGCAGCCGCAGCGCGCGAACTGCTCGCCGGAAACGGCGGTAACACAGTCGGATGGGTCAAAAGTACCATCACGCTGACATCGCTGGAGGAGGCGATCTCTTTTGAGAAACAGATCAACCGCGAGTTGTGCGAGTTGGCGAGGATTATGGAAAAATAATGCACCCTCCCGCAGGTTGTGGAACCTGCGGGAAGGTGAGCGTTTTACACAATCATCGGCTCGCGGTAAAGACCAAAAACCTCACGGAAGACGTCCATCATTTCTTGCAACGTGGCGTAGACGCGCACGGCGTCCATGATATAGGGCATCGTGTTCTCGCTGCCCTGGGCGGCGATGCGCAACCGGTCGAGCGCCTGCCCCACAGCCCCGTTATCCCGCTCCGACCGCACTTGCTCCAACCGGGCGCGCTGCCGCTCGTACCCCTGCGGATCCATCTTTAACAGTGGAATCTGCAAAGGTTCATCCTCCACGTACTCGTTGACTCCCACGACAATGCGCTGCCGCTCGTCAATCTCGCGCTGGTAACGGTAGGCGGCATCGGCGATCTCTTGCTGAAAGAACCCGGCCTCGATGGCCGGGATCATCCCCCCCAATGCTTCGGCCCGCTCAAAATAATCGTAAGCCTGCCGCTCCATGCGGTCGGTGAGCGCTTCGATGGCGTACGAGCCGCCCAACGGATCCACGGTGTTGGTGACGCCGCTCTCGTGAGCGATGACCTGTTGAGTGCGCAGCGCGATTTTGACAGCGTGCTCGCTGGGGAGAGCCAACGCCTCATCCATGCTGTTGGTGTGCAGCGACTGGGTGCCCCCTAGCACTGCCGCCAGCGCCTGGATCGCCACCCGCGCGACGTTGATTTCGGGCTGCTGCGCGGAGAGCGAGCAGCCGGCGGTCTGGGTGTGAAAACGCAGCCACCAGGAGCGGGGATCCCGCGCGCCAAAGGTCTCGCGCATCTCCCGCGCCCAGATGCGGCGGGCGGCGCGGAACTTGGCGATCTCTTCCAAAAAGTCATTGTGGCAGTTGAAGAAGAAGGAGAGGCGGGGGGCAAAGGAATCAATATCCAGCCCGCGCGCCAAAGCCCAGCGCACGTATTCCAGCCCGTCGGCCAGAGTAAAGGCCAACTCTTGCGCCGCGGTCGAGCCGGCCTCACGGATATGGTAACCGGAGATGGAGATGGTGTTCCACTTGGGCAGGTGCCGAGTGCCGAACTCGACCGTGTCGGTCACCAGGCGCATAGATGGCTGCGGTGGAAAGATGTATTCCTTCTGGGCGATGTATTCCTTGAGAATGTCGTTCTGGATGGTGCCGCCCAACTCGCGCATCGGCACGCCCTGCTTCTCGGCGGCGGCGATGTACATGGCCCAGGTGATGGCCGCCGGGCTGTTGATGGTCATCGAGGTGGTCACCTGGCCCAAGGGGATGCCGTCGAAGAGCACCTCCATATCGCGCAGCGAGGAGACGGCGACGCCGCATTTGCCGAACTCCCCCTCCGCCTCTGGCGCGTCGCTGTCGTAGCCATAGAGCGTCGGCAGGTCAAAGGCCACGGAAAGGCCAGTCTGTCCCTGCTCCAACAAGTATTTGAAGCGCGCGTTGGTCTCCTCCGCCGTGCCGAACCCGGCGAACATGCGCATCGTCCACAGCCGGCCGCGGTGCATGGTGGGATGGACGCCCCGGGTGAATGGATACTCGCCGGGGAATCCCAATTTCTCCTGGTAGCTCCCACCCACGTCAAGCGGAGTATAGAGCCGCTCGACCGGCTCGCTCGATGTGGTGATGAACTCGTCGTATCTTTCGGAATGTCGGTCGAGGGTCTCTTGCAGCGTTTTTTGCTCCCACTGTTCACGCGCCTGATGTAATTCGTTCAAATCGTCTCCCATCGTTACCTCCTGCTTTGGTTTTGACACGTTTCACGCATCCACAAAGTACATTCGCATTGTACCTTTGCCTTTGACCTGAATCTCTTCCCTCTCGGTAAAGTGAAACTCGCGCCTATCTTTCACCAGGCCGTAGGTTGACGCCGAGATGTTTACCCGCATCGGCTCGGAATAACTTTCCATTCTCGAGGTTGTGTTGATCGTGTCACCAAACACATCGTAAATGTATTTCTTTATCCCGACGACGCCGCCGACGACCGGGCCGGAATGGACGCCGAATCT
>QMOE01000604.1 GCA_003648125.1 Chloroflexota bacterium | reverse complement strand
CAGGCAAAGCTATTCGGAGATTCCTCGACTCCCTTTGGTCGCTCGGAATGACGCAAATTGGGGAGCGACTTGGCTCTTTTCTCTCCCAAGCACATAATTTGAGACTATGTGGAAATTTGGATGATCTAACAAAAGAGTCGCTTCGTACTAGCAGATTCCTGCAAAGAATTTCTGTGCCTGCCTGTCGGCAGACAGGCATCTCTGTGTAGCAGAAACTTGGCAAAAGTGTCCGGTAGAGAATACCAAAAAACAGACCGGTCACATCATCGGCTCCATCGCCAGCGCGGGGTGACCGGCCGCCTCCATGTGGGCCAACACCTCCTCCTCGCTCATTCCATCCCGCTCGGTGGCGATCATGTCCACAAACCCCTCTACCCCCTCAGCGGTCGCCAGGGACTCCAGGGCCGGGCGCAATTCCTCCCGCAGCGAGTGATTCATCCAGACGATGCGCCGCCAGCCGCCCTCGGCGGAGATGAACCTGGCGCTGCCCAGCGCTCGCTTGCTATGGCCGATGAATCCCGGCACCGGCACACCACTGCCCACCATCTCGTAGAGCATGTCCCAATCCATCCCGCTAGGGGTGACGCCCGTGCAGGTGTGATCCATCACCATCACCCCGTTGGTCAGCGGCAGCATGGCGGTGATGCACTCGAAATCGCCGCAGGCCGGGCCGGGATCCTCCATCATGCTGTACAGACTGTAGGCGGTCAACGCGCCGCCCGATTCCTGCTGCACAACCCGGTTGACGCTCTCCCATTGGCCCAGGCGAGCGTCAATCAGCCCTTCCTTCTCCACCGCGCGGTTGGGGCCGACGGGGCGGATGCTGACCGCCGCCCGCGTGTCCATCCAGTCCTGCGCCCCGCAGACCCCCGGATGCTGCGGGCTGATGACGCACAGGTGCCCGGCGGCGATGGTCTGGCAGAGCGTACAGGTGTAAAAGGTGTCCACCGCTTCATCCGTCAGGCCGCTCAAGCGAGCGTCCCGCCGCTCATAGACCGCCTGCGCCCGCGCCGTCACCTCGTCCACCTGCGCCGGGTCGGTGAAAATCGTCACCTGGACGCGGCTGAGGATGTTGCCAAACTCGTTGTGGAGACGAGCGTGCAGCACCTCTCCCAGGTGGCGCAGCCGCAACCCTTTCTCAATCGCCTTCCGGCTAACGCGCAGCCGCGTGTTGGCCCGCTGTCCCCGGTGCATGACGCCGTGAACGTCGTTCAGCAGCGTCTCGATCTGCCGCTCCAGCACCGATTCAAAGTCAGGCTGCATCGCCCGCCCGCCGATCTCGACCAGCATGGCGTAGGGGTGATCGTCGCTCAGACCAGCGTCCAAATCAGGCCCCACGACCGTCACCCGCCCGTCCACCACGTCATCACCGGTGATGGTCAGCTCGACCCCGTAGAGAGCCGCACCTACAGCGTCATCGCGCACGACCTCGCCGGCAAAGTCGGCGCTATATTCGACCGGCAGTTGGGGCAGCGGGACGTGGACGCGCAAGCCACGCTCCTCGATCCCGGCCTGGACGATTTCGCCCACCGCCAGCCCGCCAATGGCGACCCCGTCCCAGTCCGCGACTTGGCCCATCTCGGCGCTGCTCAACAGCGGGCAGCCAAAGGACAACGCCTCCCGCGCCTCGGCCAGCCGGTCGGGTGTCGGCTGGCCCAGCAAGACGGTGAATCCGCGCAGCCGCTTGCGGGCGTAATCCAGCACCGCCTCTTGTGTTTCCGCGTTGCCGAAAATCTGCGCCACGCGGGTGATGAACCCCAGCGCGCTCGTCACGTCCAGCGGGACGACGCGGGATTCCCACCCCAACGGGACGCCCGCCTCCCGCAGCGCAGTGACCAGCGCATCCTCGGTCACAAAGACGGCGATCTGCTGCCCGGTCAGCGATCCGACCAGTGGCGGGGCCTGCGCCGCGTCGCCGCCCAGCAGCAGCGCGTAGCCGGGGATGGAGCCATCTATGAACCCAATTCCCTGCCGCCGCACCTGGGCGTCGTCGGCCGTGGCCGCGGCGGACAAAACGTCGGTAGAAATTCCAGTCATTGCACATCACCTCAAAAAGCATTCTCGACCTGTGCGATCAAAACAGCCGCGTCCTATTGTCCTATTGGGACACGGACGAACACGGGCTACGCACACGGGTTTTTATCAAGACTCGGTGGATTCAAAATCGCTCCGAGGGGATTGCCAAATCCCCGCCCCTCGTCTGGATCTGGCAGCCTGTCCTGAGCCTGCAGAAGGAATCCAGACCGAGCAAAATTGGATCTACCGAGGCTGTATCCGTGTTCATTCGTCTCTTTCTCGCCGACAAACGCTGCCACGTAGAATTTCACTTCGTCCCCCTGACTACAGTCGCGTCGCGTGACAGAACAAGATGCGTGGCCTAACACTGTTCAGCCGGCAGCGGGGCTTCCGCCGTATCCCCCAGTCCCACCTCGCCGGCCCGCGTGATGGCGAATTTGACCATAATCGGGCCGATAATCTGCACCACGAACGTGGTGGCGGTGATGACGTTGACGACGGTGTAACCCAGTTGCACCCCGGCTTCACCGTACACATCGAACCGGTTGGCGACGGAGAGAGCCAGGCCAATCGCCACGCCGGCCTGCGAGAGCAACCCAAACCCCAAATAGTTACGCACGGTGGGGGCTGCCTTTCCCACCCAGCCGCCCAGCCAGGCCCCGCCGAACTT
>QMOE01000603.1 GCA_003648125.1 Chloroflexota bacterium | reverse complement strand
GGATCTACCGAGTCTCAAAGTATCATCTCAATGATCCGGGGCAAGTTGGTAACTTGCGCTACGTCAACAAATCCCGTTTTGTAGCCGCGCTGCAACTAATTGTAGCCCAACATCGCTGCTTTTGTCATTGCGAGCCGCCGCAGGCGGCGAAGCACCGCCACGCCTGCCACGAGTACTCGCAGTGGAGTACTCGCGGTGGCAATCTCCTATGATGCTATTTGGGGATTGCTTCGGGCAAAAAGCGCCCTCGCAATGACAAGACTTGTATCTTGCCCCGAAATATTGAAAAGATACTTTACTACTATGTCGCATCACTCCCAGATGGGGGACGCGGTCGGATTGGAGCAATCCGCGCACACCCGCTTGGAACATCCCACGCAGGGGGTTTCGTTTGAACTTATTCCTACGCTGTGCTATAATCTCTCGAAAGCAAAAGTCAAAAAAGGAATAGCATGAGCCAGATAGCCTTCCTCCCACCCAAAGTCTGGGAATACCCACTGCTCGTACTCTACGCATCGGCAGCGATCGTGCTGCTCATCTATGCCCGGCGAGATTGGAAAAAGCTGCTGACAGACTGGCGCCGCATTCTCCTGTTTCTAGGTCTATTGGTGGCTCTTTTGTTAGCTACCTCCTGGGTAATGCCCTTCTCCGTCCCTGGCCTATTCAACCCGTTATCGCCCCCCAACATTCCCGCCAAGCCAGACGAACCGTTCATATCGTTGTTGTCCCTGCCGGTTGCTATCGCCGGTGCGTGGCTAGGCGCCGGACCAGCATTACTGATAGGGCTTATCGGCGGCATCTTGCGCGCCGGTATGACGACGCACGGCATATACGGTATAACCGACCCCTTTTACTTTGCTCTCTTTGGCTTCCTGGTCGGATCATTCCTGCGCCAAGACTACCGGGGTCGTCTGGCACTCGTCGTGCGTCAGCCTCTCGTCGCTGGCCCACTGGCAATGGCGCTGGCAACCCCCCTGCTGCTCCTATCAATCTTTACTCGTGCGTCAGATTCAGGATTGGCAGCACTCGATTATGCAGTGAACTTGACAGGAGCGAACCTCATCCCTGCACTGCTGGAAAGTCTCGGAGCGGCAATCATCGTGCAGGCAATCTACATGCTCTCGCCACGCCTGCGCCCCGTCCGCACGGCCTACCGCTCCCCACCCTACACCCGCACCCTGAACCGCAGGCTGCTTTTCCTGTTCGTTCCCCTGATCCTGACCATGACCTTCATATTGGTCTACGCAGTGACGGCGACGACTCTCCGCATGGCGACCCAGGAAGTAATCAGCGAGATGGCACGAGACGCCCACAGCGCTGCCGAGGAGATTCCCTACTTTATCCACACCGGGCAAGGGCTATTGGAAGAGTTCTCCAACGACGAAAGGTTACAAACTCAAGATCAAGCTGCGCTAGATGAACGGCTGCGCAGAGACTTGCGGGCGGTAGCTTTCTTCGATCAACTGCTGCTGTTTGACTCAGACGGGCAGATACTGGCAATGTACCCCCAGGAGCCAAGTGGCGACCCAGAACTGACGAGACAAGAAAAGACCCTCCTGCAACACGTGCTCGAAACTGGCGCCACGCAAATCAGCACCGTGCATCGATCACTGCAAGGAGAAGCTACACTCTCCTTCCTCGTGCCAGTGGAGGATAAAGAGACCGGCGAGCAAGTCGGAGCCTTGATGGGACGCACCCAACTGGATGACAACCCGGTACTCAACCGGGCGCTAGCCAGCTTGCAATGGACCAGGTCAAGCGGCAGAGGATTTATAGTGGATCAAGACTGGCGCATCATCGCCCACTCGGACTCTAACTTACTCTTCACCAAGTGGTACGTAGACGAAAGCAACCCACCCATCGCCACCGTGCGGGGAGGCCACGCCTACGAAAGCTCCAGCCCCGAGGACAACACGCGCGAACTGGTCTACTACCTGGACGTGGAGGGGTATTCGTGGCGCATCGTGATCCGCCTTCCTTACAACGTCGTGTTAGAGCAAGCCCGCCAGGTCGCCACCCCTTTGCTCCTCCTTCAAGCTCTGTTAGGCGGCGGGCTGGTGATCATCATCCCATTGGTCACCGGCTGGCTGACCAGGCCACTCACGCAGTTAGCTACCGCTGCCGACCGCATCGCCGGGGGCGACCTCATACAGCCGGTACAGGTTCCCGGCGACGACGAAGTGGCACGAGTAGGTCACGCATTTGAAGACATGCGCGTGCGACTAAAAAACCGCCTGGGAGACCTTTCGCTGCTGCTCCAGGTCAGCCAGAACGTCTCGGCGACGCTAGAGTTACCCCAGGGTATGCCGTTCATCCTCGAAGGAGCGCTGCAGGCCACCAATGCCCAGGTGGCCCGGATCGTCCTCCTTTCAGCCAGTGGCGCTCCCCAGATGGTCATGGCACGGGGGACGCCGCGCGAGGGATTGGGGGCGCTTGACCGGGCACTCGCCACGGCAGCCCGAGGCCAGGAACATCCCCTGATCGTGGAAAACCTGACCCGGGCCAGGACTTTGGCCGCACAAGAGACACTGAATGTACCGATCAAAGCCGTCGTCGCCCTGCCCGTGCACACCAAAGACCGGGTGGCGGCTGTGATGTGGATCGGATACAGCAAAGTGCGCCAGTTCGACGCTGCCAAGATTGACCTGCTCTCCACCCTGGCCAGCCAGACAGCGGTGCTGGTAGAAAACG
>QMOE01000602.1 GCA_003648125.1 Chloroflexota bacterium | reverse complement strand
TCAGTGTAAAGTGGCGCTTTCGTCAAATCGTCTAATTTTCAATGTCTCAGTGAATCTCTGTGCCTTCTCTACGCTCTCTGTGCAACTGCTTTTGACACCTCTGAAAAAGTGTCCGGTAGTGAAGCTCAGGGCAGGCTGCTCCGTTCCTCGCAATGGCGGAGGTCGAGTGGTTACGGCTAGGGGTTTACGGCGTGAGTGTGACTTTGCTCAACCCGCGCGGCGCTTCGGTGTTGTATCCCTTGGCGCGTGTCAGGTGGTAACAGAATAATTGAGCCGGGACGATGCTCACTAGCGGGCTGAGCCATTCGGGTACGTTGCCTGGCAGGCGCAACGAGGTACGCCCCAAGGCCAATGCTTCTCCTTGGTCCGAAATAACCAGTAACTCGGCCTGGTTTTTGTCGGCCAGGCGGGATAGCAGAGCCAGCATATCGGCGTAGACGGCGCCGCCCGGCGCAACCGCCAGTATGGGAAAGCCCCGGTCCACGATGGCGATGGGGCCGTGTTGAAAATCGGCCGAGGAATAAGGCTCGGCCACCACGTAGGCCAATTCTTTTAGTTTGAGCGACCACTCGAACGCGGTGGCATAGTTGTAGCCGCGCCCCAGCACCACGCACTGATCCATGTAACGGTAACGCTCGGCTACCTGCTCAATGGTCGCGTCCAGTGCCAGGACTTGGGCCACCCACTCTGGCACGCGCCGCAGCAGGGCTTTTCGGCTGCCGTCCTCGCTCCAAGCCACGGAGAGCATCGCTATGGCCAGCAGTTGGGCGGTGTAGGTCTTGGTGGCGGCTACGGCTTGCTCATCGCCAGCGCTGATGTCAACGATGAACTCGGCGGCCTGGGCCAGCGGTGAGTTGGTGTCGTTGGTGATGGCCAGGGTCGGCGCGGATTGGCGCTTACCCTCGGCCAGCACGCCGACGATGTCGGGTGATTGGCCGGATTGGGAGATGCCCATGACGAGAGCTCGCCTCAGCGCGGGCGGGCGGCTATAGATGCTAAAGAGCGAGGGGGCGGCCAGGGCCATCGGCAGTTGGTTGTAAGCGCCCCACAGGTACTTGGCGTACAGCCCGGCGTGGTCCGAGGTGCCGCGCGCGGCCAGAAAGACGTAATCAACGTCCCGCTGGCGGATGGCGGCGGCGATGTGTTCGACGCGCGCCATTTGTGTATCTAGCAGACGCTGCAAGGTATCGGGTTGCTCGAATATCTCTTTTTTCAGTCCCATCGTGGAATCTCCTGGGAACTGTTCAGGTAGGTACTTGGAATGAGCTAAAACCAGCTTCCATACCCGTCATTGCGAGCGTAGCGAAGCAATCTCCTGCTCGTGACCATCCGAAAGAGGGGGATTGCTTCGTCGCTCCGCTCCTCGCAATGACACTCTCTGAACACTTGCTCTCCTGATAAAGTCAGACCCAAAGGGTTTCTGTCTACTGCAATCGCGCCAACCGCTCTGCTACATCTTGCGCGAAGCGATCTATAAATTGCTGGACACAAGTCTGGATGTCTCTGGTTGGCTCTTGGATCAACGGTGTGAGGTCCATAGCAAAGATCATTCCGGTGGCCGCGTCTCTGCTGTGGGATGTGTGATAGGTGGCGTTGGCGCGCCGCCGGCCCATCGTTGCCAGGTCGTACCGCTTTCCGCTACGGATTTGCGAGTCAAACACGCCCAGCAATGCCATCTGGAGGTTCTCGCAGGCCGAGCAGTCGAAGGCTATTTTGTCAGTGTCCGCCAGCCAGTCGAGGTCGCGCCAGATTTCGCATCCGTACAAGTGCAGCGGGCGTTCATCTGCCGGAAGGTTACGAATCGCCTCAATCACCCTGAGCGCCACCGCTACGTGGGTGTCGTGTTTGTCGGCCAGGTTGTGCGTGTACACCACTTTGGGCCTGGTTGCCTTCAACAGCAGGCCAATGTCTTTCACAGGGGCCTTGTTGGTGCTGTCCTTTACGGCCGCGCTGGGATAATCGAGCAGCACCTGCGCCGCGTACTCGCCCACCAGAGCCGCCTTCTTTTGCTCCTTGCGCCGGACGGCCCGCATCGCATCGGCGGTGTAACCCGCGTACAGATCGCCCCTCGGCGCTCCGCTGCCATCGGTGACGACGATGCCGCAGAACCAGCGGTCGTCCCGCTGGAAGCATTGCAGGATGCCATGGCAGGCCATAATTTCGATGTCATCCTGATGGGCGCCAATCGCCACGTGCGTGGTGCGGGCCAGGGCCTCTGTGACAGGCAGCCCGTCGGGAACAAAAATCTCTGTCGTCTCCAGGTCAAACTTGCACATCACGCTAGCGCAGATGGCCTCAAACGCCGGGCTTTTGCATCCGGCGCATCAGTTGGGCCACAGGCAAGTAATTGGAGCAGGCCTTTAGCGAGTGCGTAAAACAATTAACCGCACCATTTACATCATTTCCTATCAAATTTCCCAAGCCCTCATTCATCAGCAGCCCAGGATGGTCTGGATACCTCTCGTATAACCTATCAAAGATTATCGAGGCCTTTTGATGCTGCCCCTTGCGGGCCAGCCCATTAGCTTTTGCCAGCTCTTTGAGATAAGGGTCACGACCGGTGAGGGATTTTATTTTTAAGTAGATAGAGGGCAGAATTCCAAGGACAAACAGGAAATTCGTTAGAAACATCTTCCAGAACAAGCTGTTTGCGCAGCTATCGCAAAGGTAACGGCGTTTATAGGAAAAGCCAT
>QMOE01000601.1 GCA_003648125.1 Chloroflexota bacterium | reverse complement strand
TTGTCGGACAGGCGGATGGCGAGTTCGGCGATTCCGGAGGCGTAATCTCCCATCCGCTCCAGTTCGGTGGCGATGTGAATCGCGGCGACGATGGCGCGCAGGTCTCCTGCCGCCGGCTGCTGGGTGGCGATCAGTTTGAGACATTGCTCCTCCAAATCGTACCGCCGGGCGTTGATTTGCTCATCTCCGGCGATCACCTGCCGGGCCAGGTCCAAGTTCTGCTCTTTGAGGGCCTGGATTGATATGTGGATGGCGGTCTCGACCATCTCGCTCAGGTGGAGGATTTTGTCGCGCAAATCCGCCAGTTCGTGATCGAATGTCTCCCTGGTTTTGCTCATTTTCTCGTCCCTCCCGACTCCCAAATCATCCCATCCGCCCGGTGACGTAATCCTCGGTCAGTTGTTGCGCCGGGCGGGTGAATATCTTGCCCGTCTCGTCGTATTCCACCAGATCGCCCAGCCAAAAGAAGCCGGTGTAATCGGAGACGCGGGCCGCCTGCTGCATATTGTGGGTGACGATGACGATGGTATACTGCTCACACAGTTCGCGCATCAACTCCTCGATCTGTAGCGTGGCGGCCGGGTCTAGCGCCGAGCACGGCTCGTCCATCAGGATAACCTCGGGTTTGACCGCCAGCACCCGCGCGATGCACAATCGCTGCTGCTCGCCGGCCGAGAGATCGAGAGCGGAGGAGCGCAGCTTGTCCTCGACCTCGTCCCACAGCGCCGCCGCCCGCAGGCTTTGTTCGACTAGCGCATCCAGGCCACCGGCGCGCGCCAGTCCCAGCACGCGCGGGCCAAAGGCGACGTTGTCGTAGATGGATTGGGGAAAGGGGTTGGGCCGCTGGAAGACCATGCCCACTCGCTGCCGCAACTCGACCACGTCCACGTCCGGCGCGTAGATATCCTGCCCATCGAGCAGGATTTCCCCTGCGACCCGCGTGCCGGCGATGGTGTCGTTCATGCGGTTGATGCAGCGCAGGAAGGTGGATTTGCCGCAGCCGGAGGGGCCAATAAGGGCGGTGATGCGCCGCTCGTCAATGCGCATCGAGATGTTGTGCAACACCTCCAAGTCGTCGTAGTAAAACCGCAGAGCGCGGATCTCTATTTTGCTCATTTGATAGACATTTTACCCCAAGCTGCCTGAGCGGGCAAGTGCTGATTGACCGTCCAGGCTGCCGGTGTTATAATTTGCCCAGCATGCACAAGGTCATCATTACGTCTATCTTGCTCGTCCTGCTCACCGCTTGCCGTCCCACCGCAGGGGAAGCGGGCGAGGCCGGCGTTGCCATCCAGAACGTCGGTTCCGATACCATAGTCAACCTGGCGCTGGCCTGGGCGGAGACGTACCAGGCACAGCACCCCGACATGCGCATCGCCGTGACCGGGGGCGGTTCCGGCACCGGCATCGCCGGGCTGATCAATGGCGCGGTAGATATCGCCAACGCCTCCCGCCAGATGAAGCCGGAGGAGAGGGAGGCGGCCGAGGCGAACGGCATCACGCCGGTCGAACACGTCATCGCCCGCGACGCCATCGCCATCGTCGTGCATCCCTCCAACCCGGTGGACAACCTCACGCTGCAGCAGCTTGCGGACATATTCAGCGGACGCATCACCAATTGGTCGGAAGTGGGGGGAGAGGAGCGGCCCATCGTGCTCCTCTCGCGCGAGTCGAACTCGGGCACGCACGTCTACTTTTTGGAACAGGTGGTGCGGCTGGGTGATAAGCACGCCGCGACGCTCTTCTCGCCCGACACGCTGCTGATGTCCTCGTCGGAGGGAATCAGCGCCGAGGTGCGCCAGAATCCCAACGCCATCGGCTACGATGGGCTGGGATACGTCACCTCCGATCAAAAGACCGTCGCCGTCGCCGCCGGCCCGGAAGGCCCGTTCGTGCAGCCGAGTATTGAGACAGTCAACGACGGGAGCTATCCCATCGCCCGCGATCTCTACATGTACACCGCCGGAGAGCCACGCGGGGCCATCGCCGCATATCTGGACTGGATCCGCTCGCCGGAGGGGCAGGTGATCGTGGGGGAGTTGGGGTTTGTGCCATTGGAGGAAAAGCCGTGAATCGTAAACTTTTTCCGCCTCCTGCGAGAGCAGCGAGCGTGCCATAGCCGCGACCCAGCCTGTAGGGCGGCGTTGGTTTCTTGTACATAGAGCCGCAGGATGGAATAAATCTCCTCGCTGTTGTAGGTGGTGTTCTTTGCCACCCGCTGGACCATCTCCTCCAGGTCTGCTATTCCCTGACTGACGATCTTGGGCCGTAACTGGTTGATTACAGGGAGCGACCTGTCTTGAGTTTGCCAAAGGACTTGTTTGTGTGAGGGCCGACGTTGGGGTATAATCTGGACGAGTTGGCGCATACCACGCGCCAGATGAGCGGTATGCGCGATATTACGCAGATTCAGTAGTTGGGCAGCCGAGGAAGCATCTATGAAAACAAGAGCAATTTGCGATCTGGCTCAGTTATCTGATACAGACTTGTTCTATAAAGTCTCTGCTGGCATAGACCATATAGTGGATTCTGACGTACTGTCCTGAATTCGTATCTTCTCAAAAAGTTGGGGCATTTGTAGGCCGGATTGGTAATCCGGCTGGTCGGAATACCATTCCGACCTACATTCCCCCGGATTATTGAGATGATACCTGAATTCCGCCGTTTTGAAGCCAAAAACAGAGTGTCGTCCAC
>QMOE01000600.1 GCA_003648125.1 Chloroflexota bacterium | reverse complement strand
CGCCCTTTCTCATCCGGCTTGACCAGCAACGCCTGGTAGACGTTAAGCTGTCCCGCTGTGAAGCCATAGGCCGATCCGGACATGAATAGCCGCCAAACACGGTAGGTAGGCTCGTCCACGAAGCGTAGAGCCTCGTCGTGGTGAGCCTCCAGACGACGCACCTAATGGCGCAGCGTCAAAGCGTAATGCTCGCGCAGGCTCTCCACGTCGCGTACTTCGAAACCTGTCTCCTCCGCCACGCGCAGGGTGGTGCTGATGGGCACCAGTTCCCCGTCGGGGAAGACATAGGTATTGGAAAAGGTCGGCTTGCGGGAGACAGGGTCGGTGGCGCGGCGGGCGATACCGTGGTTCAGGAACAGGCCGTCGGGACGCAATAACCGCCACGCTTGCTGAAAGTACGTCTCCAGCAGCGCTTCGCCCACGTGCTCGAACATGCCCACGCTGACGAGGGCGTCGTAGCCATCCGGCTCGTCCATTTCGCGGTAATCGCGCACCAGCACCCGGCAGCGGTCGGCCAGCCCGGCGGCGGCAATGCGTTCGTTCGCCAGGTCGGCCTGGGGGCGGCTGAGTGTGATGCCGGTGGCGTCCACCCCATAGTGCAACGCGGCGTGGATGACCAGCCCGCCCCAGCCGCAGCCGATGTCCAGCAGCCGTTGGTTGGGCCGCAGCCGCAACTTGCGGCAGATATAATCCAGTTTGCGCTCCTGCGCCGTGTCCAGATCGTCGTCTGGGGTGGCGAAGTAGGCACAGGAATAGACCATATGCCGGTCGAGCCAGAGGGCGTAAAAGTCGTTGGAGACGTCGTAGTGGTAGGCGATGGCCTGCCTGTCGCGCTCGACAGAGTGGCGTTCCCCACCCAGCTTGGCCCGGCCGCGCCGCCCGTACTCGCGTTGGGGGCCGCCCGGCAGGCGTAACAAGTCGTGGGCCAGGCCCAACTTTTGGATGAGACCGGGGCCTTTCTGGCTCAGCGTCTCGGCCAGGTCAAAAACAGCCTCAATCTGGCCCTCAATGTCGAAATCGTCGTACAAATAGGCTTCGGCCAAGCCCAACTCTGTGCCCGGCAGGAACATCTGGCGCAGCGCGCCGGGGTGTTTGAGCACCACCGTGGCCGGGCGCGGGGCGTCGTCGGGCCAGAGTGCGCCGTCCCACAGACGGACGCCGACCCTCTGCGCCGCGTCGTCGCCGAGCAGTTCATCCAGTAGACGCAACGTCAGGCGAGCCGCTGGACCGGTTTGCACTACAGACGGCTGCGATTCAGTCTGTTTTCGCTTTTTCGGATTCATCTCCCTACCTCCTCTTAAATTACCCGCACCGCATACGCAGCGCGGCCTCGACCTTTTTGGCGATCACCTCTTTGACAAAGCGGAAAATCTCCTGCGGGTCGTTGCGCCGGGCCAGGCGCAAGACCTGGCGCACCTCGTCCTCGTCCATGATGATCAATGTCTTTTCGATGTGCTGCTTGGCCATAATCTCTCACACGATCTCCCGTAGGGACTCGACGGCGTAGCGAACGTCCTCGGCGGTGGTAAAGTAGCCGGGGCTAAAGCGCAATGCGCCGCCATCCAGCGTCCCCGCTGTCCGGTGCGCCTGGGGCGCGCAGTGTAGCCCGGCCCGCGTCGCCACGTCGAACGCCTGGTCCAGCACGGCGGCCAGTTGGTCGGGGAAGTAGCCCGCGATGATCACAGAGACCACCGCCGTGCGCTGTACCAGGTCATCCGGTCCCAAAATCGTCAACCCCGGTATGGCCTGCAATTCCTGAATCAACAGCCCGCACATCTCCATCTCGTGGGCGCGGATGCGCTCGACGCCTTGCTCTAACACGAAACGCACCCCCGCCAGCAAGCCCGCGATCCCGGCCGCGTTCTGAGTCCCGGCCTCCAGTCGCGCCGGGAGCGATTCTGGCATCGTCTCCAGCGCCGATTCGACCCCCGACCCGCCCTCGACCCAGGTATCCAGCGTGACGCCGGGCCGCACGACCAGCCCACCCGTGCCGTGCGGGCCATAGGTGCCCTTGTGCCCGGCAAAGGCCAGCAGGTCAATCTGCATCGCTTCCATATCAATTGGATACGCCCCGGCGGTCTGGGCCGCGTCCACCAAAAAGAGCGCGCCGTGACGATGGGCGATCTCGCCCACCTCGGCGATGGGCAGGATCGTGCCCAGGACGTTGGAGCTGTGCAGCATGGCGACCAGGCGCGTGTTGGACTGCAGCGCCGCCTCCACATCGGCCGGGTCGAGCGTGCCGTCAGGAGTGCAGGGCACGGCGGTGACTTGCACGCCGCGCCGTTCCAGCGCCTTGAGCGGCCGCCACAGCGCGTTATGCTCGATGGAGGAGGTGATGACGTGGTCGCCCGGCCCGAGCAGCCCCTTAAGCGCCATGTTGATGGCCTGGGTACCGTTCATAGTAAAGGCCACACTGTCCGGGTCGGGCGCGTGGAACAACCGGGCCAGCGCCGCGCGGGTCTCGGCGGCGATATGCTGCGCTTCCTCCTCGCGGCGGTGTCCACCTCGACCGGGGGTCGCGCCAACCTGACGCATAAAGCGATTCACCGCCCGGTAGACCGATTCCGGTTTGGGCCAACTCGTGGCCGCGTTATCCAGGTAGACAGTCATCATCCTCCTTCACTGAAATCCCCCGTTGCGCGGCGGCCTCGCGCACGCGCGGCGCCACCACACGGTGGAAAAACGCCGTCGCGCTTTCG
>QMOE01000599.1 GCA_003648125.1 Chloroflexota bacterium | reverse complement strand
GTAGACGTGCAACTCGCGCACCACGGCGCAGCCGGTCAACTCGTCAATCGAGGGATCGGCCCGAGGCAGCGACAGCCGCAGGAATCCCGCCAGACGATCATCGGGTGTGACATAGCTCAGAAAGCACTCGCGGGTACCGTCGGTCTCGTAATCCAGCCGCTCTAGCTCGAGCGCGGCCGAGTCCACCTCCTGCCCGCGCACCTCGCGGCAGCGGATGCAGCGGCACACCAGTCCCTCCCGCGCCATACGCTGTTGGACAATCTGGCGCAGGTTGGTCTTTTTCACCCCAGCCACGATGTTGGGGGAGGGAATGTCGCGCATCAACCGGTTGACGCGGCAATAGGGCGGGATGAGCGTTTTGCACTGGGCCAGCAACTCGACCAGCGTCTCTTCGTCGTAGGGATGATACTCGCCCCGCTGCCACAGATCGTACAGCTCGGTGTGCTCTAAAAGCGCGGTGGGATAGATTTTCAACTCGTCGGGCCGCAACGCCGGATCGTCCCACAAGCGGCGGAAATCGGCCAGGTCGCTCTCCGGCGTGGCCCCCAGTAGATTCGGCATCCAGTGGACGACGATCTTGAACCCGGTCAGCCGCAACAAACGCATCGCGGCCCGCGTCTGGGCGACGGTGTGACCGCGCCGGTTGCGCGTCAGAATCTCGTCATCCAGGCTCTGCACGCCCAGTTGTACTTTGGTCACGCCCAGCCAGCGCAGCCGGCGCACCTCCTGCGGGGTGATGCAATCGGGCCGCGTCTCCACCACCAGCCCGACGTTGCGGTGGGCGGCGCGCTCGTTGAGCCGCTGGGCCTCCTCCAATGTCTTCGCTTCGCTCCCGTTCATCCCATCCAGGCAGCGACGTACGAACCACTCCTGGTACTCTTCCGGGTAGCTCGACCAGGTTCCGCCCAGGATGAGCAACTCGATCTTGTCCACATTGTGGCCGAGGTCGGCCATCGCACCAATGCGACCGGCCGTCTGATCGTAGGGATCGAACTCGTAGGAAGCGGCCCGCATCGCGCCCGGCTCGTCGGGCAAATAGCTCTTGGGCATCCGTTCTACCGCCGGGCAAAAGATGCACTCGCCGGGGCAGGGAAACGGTTCGGTCAACACCGTCACCGGGGCCACGCCAGAGATGGTGCGCGTCGGTTTGACCCGCAGTCGGCGCACGATCTTTGGGTCAGGCGCTCGCCCCTCGCGCGCGCACAGTTGGGCATACCCTTTGAGTATCTGGCTCTTGGAGAACACTCCACCATCGGGCCTCGGGTGACGGCGCAGGATGCGCATCAACCGCCGCTGCGACCACTTTGCTGCCGCTCCCACCTCGCCCAGGATAGCGGAGAGCAAGTCGCTGTTACGATTGCCGCTTGCCCCTGTACTCATCCCTCGGACTTGACCTGTTCAGGCAGTACTTCTGTGCCCCGCAATGTGTTCTGCTGGAGACGATAAATCTCTTCGCGCGTCTCTTCTATCAAGATCATAGCTTCTTCCTCGCCTAGATCATTGAAGGCGGCATTTTGCTCGGCAAGTTGTCTCAGTCGCTCAAATCTCTCCGTCCGTTTTCTTTTCATAATGTCAACCACTCTCCACAACTATCGCGTTCTAACAAAATCCAGGTTGTCCTTTACATTCTCTGAGGTTATAATCTTCTCTATGGACAAAGAGATTGTTGAAAAACTGCTCGCCCTGAACCGCGGGTTCTACGCCGCCTTTGCCCGTCCCTTTGCCGCCAGCCGGCCGGTAGCGGACCCGGCGCTGACGGCCATTCTACCCCATATCCCACAGCGCGCAAGAGTGCTGGACGCGGGCTGCGGCAACGGGCGGCTGGCGCTGCTGCTCGACCGGGAGCGGCCCGGCGCAACCTACCTGGGAGTGGACGTGGTGCCAGAGCTGATCGAAGCGGCCCGCGCCCAGGCTGGGCAACTCACGAACGTCACTACCAAGTTCCACGTCGCCGACATCGCCCGGCCGGGCTGGGAGAACGCGCTCCCTAGCGCACCCTTCGACTGCGTCGTATGCCTGGCCGTGCTGCATCACATCCCCGGTCTCGACCTGCGGACGCGGCTGCTGCGCGACCTCGCCGGGTTGCTGGAGCCTGGTGGCCGATTTATCCTCTCCACCTGGCAGTTTCTCGAAAACGAGCGCATGCGGCGCAAGATCGTGGGCTGGGCGGAAGCAGACATCTCGCCAGAGTCGCTGGAAAAAGGCGATTACCTGCTCGATTGGAAGCGGGAGGGGCGCGGCCTGCGCTACTGCCACCTGGTGGACCGGGCGGAGATAGAGCGATTGGCCGCCAAAAGCGGCCTCCGCGTGCGCGAGACCTTTCGCGCCGGCGGACGAGAGGGGAACCTGAGTCTGTTCGCCATTCTGGAAAGTTTGTCAGTCCCACACTCGTAAAGTATAATGGACGTAAGGGTCATTTTTCTTACCGCAGAGATCGCAGAGTCAGATGAAAATATCGTCTCGTAGAAGTAACTACTCAGGCATACAGCACAACAACGCCACATTTGTCATTGCGAGGAGCATAGCGACTGGGGGAGATTGCTTCGCCCCGGGAAAAACGTCCGGGGCTCGCAATGACACCTCAAATTGAGAATTGCTGCAAAGAAAAGCATTCAGGCTCTCTGTGTAACAAATGTGTCACTTTTACCGTAATGCGTTAGAATGGTTATTGGGCGAAAAAACCTGGTTTCTTTGCTCCT
>QMOE01000598.1 GCA_003648125.1 Chloroflexota bacterium | reverse complement strand
GGCCAAGATCAGCATGTACTATCAGACGATTCACGAACGGCCGCTGGTGGAAGGCGCTGTCTCGCGCACACCGCCCTACGCTTATGATTTCATCTCCGGCAACGAGTTGCTCTCGCTGCTCCCGCAATACAGTCTTCCTGACTATGAAGGCCCCTTTGCTTTTCCGTTCCCCGACGTCTCACGCCAACTGGAGACCCTCGCCGAAGCGGGGATTCGTTACATCGTCTTTCACCGCGACAGGACCCCCCCCGCCATGCTCGCTGCCTGGCAGTCCTTTGTCGTCGTGGACCCCGTCTACGAGGACGCCAGCCTCGTCGTGTACCACACTCGCCCCGATTACAAAATCGCGGTTCGCCTGACCGAGGAACTGGGATTGGCTAAAACGGACAATCTTGTGCCATCTGCCATCCCCCAGGCTTCGTGGCTGCAATTTGATCTGCATTGGGTGGCGCTAGAGTCCCCTTCTCGTGAGTACGATTATCGGGTGACTCTGCGCGACGCTACCGGCGAGACGATTGCCACTTATGACGTGGAACTTGAATGGCCGGGGGGAGCCCTATTCACATCTCACTTTACTGGCCAGATTGATCCGTTCCTGCCAGCGGGCCATTATCAGGTTTCTGTAGAGATCATCAATCCGGACACTGCACAGACAGTGGGCATGCCCGCCGATCTTGGCGCCCTGGAGGTGCAGGCCCTGCCCCGCCAGTACACCCATCCCCGCGTCTCCACCGCAGCGAATGCCGTTTTCGATGACCAGATTTGCCTCATCGGCTACGACGTGGAACAGACGGAAACATTTCTGAACCTCACCCTTTACTGGCAGGCTGTGCGCCGGATGGATCGAGATTACAAGGTCTTTGTTCACCTGTCCTCCGATGATACAGTGGTGGCCCAGTACGACGGTATGCCGCGTGACTGGACGTATCTGACGTCTTGGTGGGACAAAGACGAAATCGTCACCGACCCCATCACTCTGGACGTGAGCCGATTGAGCCCAGGACAGTACGAGGTGGCCGTCGGAGTATACGATCCTGCTACCCTGGAGCGCTTGCCTGTGGTAGACCAGGCCGGTACATCGCTGCCTGAACGGAAACTCGTGCTGCCCTTCACGATAGAAATCCAATGACCAAATCCCAAATCCGTTCATTGTTCATTGTTCATTGTTCATTGCTTCTTGCCTTTATTCTTCGCTGTTACCGCCTCGTTGCCCAGAGCATCTGGTGGGACGAGGCCATCAGCCTGCACCTGGCCACCTCCCCCGTCACTGACCTCTTGGCCGACCGCGCTGCCCACGTCCACCCGCCGCTCTACTTCCTGCTGCTCAAGGGCTGGGTGGCCCTGGCCGGCGCCAGCGGTTTCAGCGTGCGTTTCTTCTCCGTCTGGTTCAACACTCTCCTCGTCGCCGCCATCTATGCCTTTGGCCGCCGCTACCTGGACCGGCGCACTGGCCTCATCGCGGCGCTTCTCACTGCCATCTCCCCGCTTTACGTCATCTACTCCCAGGAAGCCCGTGTCTACGCTCTCCTTCCACTCATCTACCTGATCCTCCTGGCCCTGGTCAATCGCCTGACTGACGCACCCCGCAATTCGCCATTCGACTGGCTCCTGCTCGTCGGCGTCCAAGTGATGGGCTTGCACCTGCACTATGTCGTCCTCCTGGCCGTCGCCTACGTCAACCTCATGCTCCTGCTCCGCCTGTGGCGACGGCGGCGGCGGCGCGAACTGGCCCGCTGGCTGGTCAGCCTGGCCCTAGTCGCTATCCTCTGCCTGCCCTGGGCCGTCACCGTGTTCGCCAACCGCGAAGCCGTGCAGGCCGACGTCGGCGCCAGCAACCCCTTCATCGAGCCGGTCCCGCTGGATCACTTTGCCCGCCTCCTGTGGACCTTTCAGTGGAGCGGCCTCACCGCCGCGCCAGGCTACCCGCCTCTGTCTTTCGCCGCTCTTCTCCTGGCCGGCTTGCTCCTGATCGCTCTGGTCATCCTCATGACCGGCGCCCGCACTCGCACCACCGCCATTCGCCTACTAGCCCACTGGCTCCTACCGCTGGCTCCCGCCCTCCTGATGTGGCAGGCCAAGCCGCTCTCCCATCCTCGCTACGTCGCTCTCTTCGCCGTCGCACTGCTGCTTTTCGTGGGGTACGCTCTGGCGCAACTCGGCCGCCGCGTCGTTGGCCGGACGTTATCTGTCGTCCTGGGACTAACCATCCTTGCCCACTCCGCCATCGCCCTCCACGCTTGGTACTGTGACCCTAACTTTGGCAAAGACGACGTGCGCGGTTTGGCCGCCCACCTGGAGGCCGAGACCACCGCTGCCGACCTGATCGTGGCCCCGTGGCAGGACTGGTCACTGGACTATGCCTACCACGGCCCCGCGCCCATCATCCGCCCCAATCCGGCCGACGAGTCCGCCACCCGGGAGACGCTGGCAGCCCAGACCGCTGCTGCCAGACGTGTCTTTGTGGTGGATTATCCACGTGACAACCGGGACCGTCGGGAACTCGTCCCCTTTGCGCTGGAATCCGCCGGCAGCCTGATTGAGCGCCGCTCCTTCAAGGGCCTCCGGGTGCGCCTCTACGTGCTGGATGGCCCGGTGGAACCAGTGCCGCAGCTTGCTCCAGCCGGTGCCGATTTCGGCCCCCTGTGCCTGACCGCTGCCTGGGTGGAACAGAGCCCGCCCGCTGATACCGCCGTCACGGTGG
>QMOE01000597.1 GCA_003648125.1 Chloroflexota bacterium | reverse complement strand
GAGATCATGCGGGACGCAGCCTCGACCCTGGAGTTTGACCAGGTGCTGGAGCGCACCATCGAAGCGTTGCACAGGACACTGGGCATCGAATACTTGAACTTTGCCATCCCTGACGAAGGTGGAACGGTTCTGGTCACCCATCCCTCTATGATAGGCTTCTCACCGTCTGAGGGATACTTTTGTCTTCCCCTCGACAAAAGTGTTATGGGGCGGGTGTACCAGACTGAAGAGCCGGTGCTGATCCCCGACGTGCGAAAAGTGCCATACTACTTTGAGGGTACGTCCAAAGTCCGCTCTGAATTGGCGGTGCCGGTCAAGGTGTCCGGCCGGGTCATCGCCGTTTTGAATGCAGAGAGCCCCGTGCTGGCCGCGTTCGACGAGGACGACCTGCGCCTGTTCACGGCCATTGCCGCTCAACTGGGTGTCGTGCTGGAGAACACGCGGCTGTACCAGACACTGCAAGAGCGGACGGAGGAATTGAGCCAGGCTTATGAGGAATTGAAAGAACTGGATCGTCTGCGCACCGAGTTGGTGCAGAACGTGGGCCACGAACTGCGCACACCGCTTACCCTGGTCCAGGGGTACGTCGAGTTGCTTCTAGCAGGCGATCTGGGCCACATTCCCGACAACCAGCAAGCAGCGTTGCAGATCGTTCACGAGCGCACTGACACTCTGGCGCACCTGATCCACAATCTGACAATGTTGCAGACCATGCCCCGGGAGGCATTGATGCTGGCTCCCGTGTCGGCCGTCGCAGTGGTGCAGCACGCGCTGACGGGGTTCCGGCGCTTTGCCAGGGAAACCAGCATTACATTCCGAGAGGAACTGCCGCCGGAACTGCCGCCCGTGCTGGGCGACCAGGAACAGTTAGAGTTGGCCTTTAGTCATCTGGTGGATAACGCGGTAAAGTTCAGCCCCGACGGCGGCACCATCACCCTCCGCGCCTGGGCCGATAAAGCCTGGGTCTACGTCTCGGTCGCCGCCGAGGGCATAGGTAACGCGCCGGAGCACATGGACCGCATCTTTGAGCGTTTCTACCAGGTGAATGGCACCCCCAGGCGGCGCTTTGGCGGTATGGGAGTGGGACTGGCGCTGGTGTGGGAGATCATCCAAGCCCACGAGGGAACAGTCAACGTAGAAAGTAAACCAGGGCAGGGCAGCACGTTCACCGTCGCCCTGCCCCAGGCGTGAGAACACGGATTCCAGGACATTAACGGATATGAAACGTTTTGTCGCTATTGCAGGCAACATTGGAGTGGGCAAATCCACCCTCACGGCGCTCTTGAGCGAGCATTTGCACTGGGAGCCCTTTTTCGAAGCAGTCAACGATAATCCCTATCTGGCCGACTTTTACGGGGACATGCAGCGGTGGAGTTTCCACTCACAAATCTATTTTCTTTCGCGCCGCCTGCGTCACCATTGGCAGTTGCTCCAGCGCGCCAACTCGGTGGTGCAGGACCGCACCGTTTACGAGGACGCCGAGATATTCGCCCGCAATCTTTACCGCCAGGGCTTGATGGACGAGCGAGATTACAGCGGGTACCGCGAACTGTACGAGGTCGTGACCACTGTGCTTCCCCCACCCGACCTGATCGTCTATCTGAGAGCCTCGGTTCCCACACTTCAGGAGCGCATCCGCCTCCGTGGTCGCTCGTATGAGCAAGATATCTCGACGACCTATCTGGAGCAACTCGACGAACTGTACGAGCAATGGATCGGAGGATTCACCCTCTGCCCGGTGCTGAGTGTGCCCTCCGATGATCTTGACTTTGTGCTGAACCCTAGTCACCTGAAACTGGTCACGGCCAAAGTGCTCGAGAAACTGCAAGGGCGGGAGGAGGTCATGTTCGACAAGTGATGACAGATGCCAAAGCCAAAAAGTTGGAGAGCCACGAGATTGACGCTATGCAGAAACGGCTGCATGAATTGGTCTTTCTTAACCAGACCAGTCAGGTTCTCACCGCGACGCTTGATCTGGACAGTGTACTGCACTCCCTGATGGCCCAGGTACGGGATTACTTTCAGGTGGAAGCGGCCTCTGTCGCTCTGCTGGATGATAAAACGGGAGAACTGGCCTTTCGTGTGGCTGTCGGTGAGGCAGCCGATGATGTGACCGGGCTGCGCCTGGCTCCCGGTCAGGGAATCGCTGGCTGGGTGGTCCAGACCGGTGAGCCATCGCTGGTGCCCACGGCCCGCTCCGACGAGCGCTTTTACTCCGGCATAGATGAAAAAACCGGCTTCCATACGCGCACGATGCTGGCTGTCCCCATCAAGGTCAAAGGCCACACCATCGGCGTGATCGAAGCACTCAATCCGGCCGCGGGTCTCTTCGACGAGGACGCCCAGCGGCTGCTCCCCGCCGTGGCTGATCTGGCCGCCGCCGCCATCCGCAACGCCGAACTCTACGAGCGCGCCCGCCAGGCCGAGCGCCGCTACGAGAGTCTCTTTAACGAAAGTGCTGACCCTATCATCGTGCTGGACATGGAAGGGAGGATTCTGGATCTCAACCAACAGGCAGTCGAGATGTTCAAAATGTCTCGCGATCAGTTGGTCGGCACTACCCCGCATGACCTATTCAAAATACCAAACGAGGCGTATCAGACTGCCTTGCAGCAACTTGGGGCCGGCCAGCCATTGATCCAGGAGATAGACATCCAATCCGGCGAGGAACACCATATCCTGGACATGCACATGGCCAAGATTG
>QMOE01000596.1 GCA_003648125.1 Chloroflexota bacterium | reverse complement strand
CAGCTTTTCCTCACTGAGCAGGGCTATCGCTACACCATCCTCTACGATCACGAAGTGGCCGATTACGAACCGGCCACGCTCGCCGGAGAGTGCTGCGAGGTTCGCCCCCGCCTGACCGCCGGTTAGGCCACCGCGCGCGAGAATACATGGGACTGGTATTGATCAGCTAGTCGAGCAAGTTTCTTCGCAGTCGCACAATTTGACTTTTCTCCCGAGCACTGTTATTATACGTGCAATACACGTGTAGTAGATAGGAGAGAGAGTATGCAAAGGAAATTGACCATTACAATTGATGAACAAGTCTACAAAGGTCTATATCGTGTGGCTGGAACTCGTCGAATTAGCCGTTTCATTGAAGATTTGGTTCGTCCCCACGTGATGCATCTAGACTTGGAAGCTGCATACCAGCAAATGGCCCAGGACGAAGAACGTGAATCACTCGCGCTAGAGTGGGCAGAAGCTACTGTTGGAGATGTGGGCGATGAAGCGCGGTGAAGTGTGGTGGATCAACTTTGATCCGTCGGTAGGCGGTGAAATCAAGAAAAAGCGCCCTGCAGTCATCATCAGCAATGACGCGGCCAATAAATACCTCAATCGCGTACAGGTTGTTCCTTTAACTTGCAAAACAGAACGGGTTTATCCGAGCGAGGCGCTGGTGACCTTTAGAGGCAAACAAAGCAAAGCAATGGCTGACCAACTTACCACAGTAAGCAAGCTAAGGTTGATTAATCGTGGTGGCAGGTTGACTGATGCTGAGATGCGCCAAGTGGAACGAGCCGCAAAGGTGCAACTCGATTTGATCTAAGCAACTTGCAAACTTGCAAACCTGTCTCCTATGCCCACACTAGAAACCCTCACCAAGGCCGATCTCAAAGGCCCGCTTAAATCCAAGAGCCTGAACCGGGCGCGCGGATACATCCACCAGGTGCTGAACCCGGCCCGCTCCGGTCACACCCTCACCGCCCAGGTGCGCGGCTCGCGCTTGTACGAGGTGGAAATTGACGTTGAGCCGGGCGGCATCAGCGCCATCTGTAGCTGCCCTTACAATTGGGGCGGCTACTGCAAACACATCGGCGCGGTGCTGCTCAAATGGATTCAGTCGCCTGGCGATTTTGCCGTCGCGGGCGCTGCGACGACGACCTCCAACGAGTACTCTATTGATGTTACCCCCGTCGAGCCACCGCCCACACAGCGGCTCGAGCAGCCCCCTTTCTGGCTGGCGTTCCCCTTCACTGAGCGCCTCCGCGCCGACGAAGAACAGTTGCGCCAATGGCTCAACGGGGTCAGGCTGCAAGACCTGCGCCTGATGGCTAAACAGCGCGGCTGGAAAGTAAAGGGAACCCGCAAAGCGGACATCGTCCGCCAAGTCTCCGAGCGCATCGCCGACCCACGCGGCCTTCTCCAAGCGATCCGCGACCTGGACGATGAACACCGGCAAGTGCTACGCGCACTGGTTTTGCTGGGCGCGAGTGGTAAAATCCGGACGGAGGAACTGGAAAACGTGGTGGGCGTGTGGGGCAAAATCGAGAGCTACCAGGACATCTTTACCCACACGCAGCGTCTGTGCGAGTTGGGGTTGGCTCTGCCGGGCAGCGTGTTAGAAGGCTACCACAACCAGAGCGACTTTGTCCCCCGCGCCATCGCCCGCGCTCTCCCTCCGCTTTTGAAAAACGTCATCCCGACCGCATCCCACCCACAGTCCGACGTCGGCGACATGCGCCTCGCCGACCCGCGTCCCTTTGTCCGCGCCGTCAACCAGGTTGCCCTACTGCTGGAACAATATCCGACCCCGCTGCGCCCCCCTATGCCGCGTCCGCGGATGGAGAGATTCTACCCCGGGCTAAAGGGCTGGGATTACGACCCGCGCGAACTGGCGCAGGCCAAGTCGAGCGGAAAACTCGCCTCTTACGACACAGCCATCACCGTCCCGCCCCCCGCCCGCTCCTTGCCGGACGAGACGATTGAGCGGCTATCCCCCGTGGCCGGCGATGAGGCGCGGCTGGAATTTATCTACTCCCTGCTGGTGGCCGTCGGCGTCCTCCAACCCGGCAGCCCCGTCACGATCTGGTCGGAGGTGAAAGAACAATTCCTGCGCCAGAGCGAGTTGGCCCAACGCGCCATCCTGGCCCAGATATATTTTCGTATGCTCAACTGGAGCGCGCTGTGGGAGATGTTGCGAGAAAGCGACCTGCGACTCTGGCGCTTTCATACCCATCAATACCTCAAACCAAATAACCTGCACACCGATCTGGTTTTCTTTCGCCAGGCCGTCCTGCGCTCTCTGGCCTCCCTGCCGGATGGCGAGTGGGTGGCGATAAAAGACCTGTTCCGCCTGATGCGCGCCGTCTGCCCCCGGTTCGATCATTCCGTATGGCAAAATTATTGGCAGCCCTCTTTGAGACCAAGCTGGTTCCTGGGATCCAAGAGTGGCCTTTCCCCGGATCCCAAGAACGCGAATGACTGGGAATTGTTCCAGGGTCGCTTTATCCGGCAGATCATCACTGGGCCGTTGCACTGGCTGGGACTGGCCGACCTGTGCTTTGCGGATGGTGTACTGACGGCGGCCCGCTTCCACGGCCTGGCCGACCTGTACTGGGATCGGATCGAAATCCCAGACGCGCCTCCAACCGTCGCGGCGCAAGCATCGCCCGTGCCGCCGGAGGAAGCCATAGATACCGATAGTCACACCATCACCGTCGTCCCCT
>QMOE01000595.1 GCA_003648125.1 Chloroflexota bacterium | reverse complement strand
TCAAAGAGGCCAAAATCAGTTACACAGAGAGCGCAGAGAAGGCACAGAGATACTCTGAGATGTTGAAAATTGGATAATTTGACAAAAGAGCCGCCTCGTACTGGCAGATTTCTTCAAAGAATTTCTGTGCCTGCCTGTCGGCAGGCAGGCGTCTCTGTGAATCCTCCGTGAATCTCTGTGTAACAGAAACTTGGCAAAAGTGTCCGGTAGAGAAAACACGAAACAGGTGAAATGATCATGTCAACATATCAACCTTGGATTTTCGCTGCCATCATAGCGGGCGTCGCTTCTCTCGGAGTAGCGATCTGGTTATACTTGTGGGTTAATCGGCAAGATGCCGGGTCCGAGAGGGCTCAACAAGTCGCAACCTGGATTCGAGAGGGATCGAAATCCTATCTGCGCCGTCTCTACATGGCGCTCACCCTCGTCGCGGCGGCGCTAGGTATCATCATTGCTATCGTGTTCAGTTTCGACATTGAACACCTGGGGTTGGAAGCGGTGAACATCAATCCATCACGGGGTATTGCGATGGCGCTGGCCTTTGTGTTCGGCGCGATATGTTCTGCCGTGGCCGGATACATGGGTATGTCCGTCGCCGTATCCGCCAACGTGCGAAGCGCGACAGCAGCCAACGAGAGCATCAACTGTGCTTTCAAGGTGGCCTTTTACGCCGGCTCAGTGATGGGCCTGGCCATGGTGGGCCTGGCTATCATTGGCATGAGTGTCGTTTACCTGATTACGGGCGACCCCGAGATCATTCTCGGCTTTAGCTTTGGTGCGTCGGCGCTGGCCTTGTTGGCCAAAGCGGGCGGCGGGATCTATACCAAGACGGCCGACATCGCAGCCGACCTGGTGGGCAAGATCGAGCTCGGCATCCCCGAGGATGACCCCCGCAACCCGGCCGTGGTCGCCGATAACGTCGGCGATAACGTCGGCGATGTGGCCGGTATGGGAGCAGATATATTCGATAGTTACGTGGCTAGTACTGTGGCTGCCATGCTTTTGGGCACGTCACTCTTTGCCGGTGATAGTCCGCTGCAGGCCATGTACACCATATTTCCCCTGATTCTATGCACGCTGGGCATCGTCGCTTCGATCATTGGTATCCAGTTCGTGCGCGTGGGCAAGAGCGGCAAGCCGGGCAAGGCCCTCAACAGCGGGACGTTCATCACCTGCGCTATCTTTGCCGTGCTGGCTACTGCTGTTGTTTTGCTGGGCGGATACAACCTTGGCGTGTTGTGGGCTACGCTGGCCGGGCTTGTTACCGGCGTCGTCATCGGCCTTACCTCCAATTACTACACTTCATCCGATTTCCGTCCGGTGATCGAGACGGCCCGCGTATCAGGTTCTGGCGCAGCCATTACCATCATCACCGGCTTTAGTTATGGGCTGGTCAGCGTCGTTCCCTCGATCATTGGGATTGTCGTGGCGACGTTGCTATCCTACTATTTGGCGGAATTGTCTGGACTCGGTGGCTTTTACGGGGTCGGCATCAGCGCGGTGGGGATGTTATCCATCAGTGGCATGATTGTTTCCTCCGACGCTTACGGGCCTATCGTGGACAACGCGCGGGGCATCGCCGAGATGGCTGGGATGTCGCAAAAAGTCATTGACACGACTGACGTGCTCGATGCGGCTGGCAACACGGCCAAGGCCATCACCAAAGGCTTTGCAATCAGCGCCGCCGCGCTCACTGTCCTGGCGCTCTTTGCAGCCTACGCGGAAATAATAGGAGCGAGGGGTGTGGAACTGGTCATCAGCCTGCGACAACCCGTCGTCGTCGCCGGCGTCCTGTTAGGCGCGGCGACACCGCCGTTATTCAGTGCTCTCACCATGCTATCTGTCACGCACAATGCCTTTGATATGATCGAGGAGGTGCGCCGGCAATTCAAAGAGCGCCCTGGCATCCTGGCCGGTACCGAGACTCCCGACTATGCTACCTGTGTGGGTCTGGCCGCACAGGGCGCCCTTGCGTCCCTGGTGATGCCAGCCTTCCTGGCCATCGTTCTCCCCGTCCTGGTTGGCGTCATCCTCGGCCCCGAAGCTCTGGGGGGATTCCTGGGAGGCAGCATTTTCACTGGGGTCATTTTCGCGCTGCTGATGTCCAACGCGGGGGGGTTGTGGGACAATGCCAAGAAATTCATTGAATCGGGGGAATTTGGTGGCCCCGGCTCCGACGCGCACAAAGCCAGCGTCATAGGCGACACCGTTGGTGATCCGTTCAAAGACACAGCTGGCCCCTCCCTCAACACGCTGATTACCGTGATGTCTTTGGTGTCCTCTCTGTTCGCCCCGATCATCGCTGCTTTCCACTTGTTCTAGCGTCAAACTCTACTGAAAAAGATGCTCCTGAAACATCTGATTCAAGCCTTACCTACTGTTCTGGGGCAGATCGGCGGCGATGTCCCAATCTATGGCATCGCCGCCGATTCGCGCCGGGTGCAGCCTGGCGACATCTTTATCGCCGTTCCCGGCGTCAGCGTGGACGGCCACCGCTACATCGCCCAGGCAGTGGCGGAGGGCGCGGTGGCCGTCGTCGGCGAGCGACCGCCGCAGGAACTATCCGCACCCTGGGGCGCTTTCACTTACGTGCGCGTCCCCGACGCGAGGGAGGCCTGGGGCTGGCTGTGCGCCGCCTGGCGCGACTTTCCCTCGCGCAAACTGACCCTCATCGGCGTCACCGGCACCGACGGCAAGACCACCAC
>QMOE01000594.1 GCA_003648125.1 Chloroflexota bacterium | reverse complement strand
GCTGGAGGACGGGATTATCTTCCCACCAGTAATGAGGCGGTGGCTCCACTTGTTCTGGGGGGCGGCTTTTCCACACCGTGCTCTCCTGCGCATCCTCGGCGCTGGTAAATGCCGGGAATCCGCACCCGGAAGCAACATGGCGCCGTTCGGGGTCGGCAGAGACGATGGCGATCTCTAACTGCCGTCGCTCCGCCTCGCGCCGCAAGAGGCCGAAATCCAACTCGCGGGTGAGGAAGCGCATATCCCACGGCAGGACGAGGACGACGCGACCTCCGCCCAGCCAACTGAGTCGGTACTGGACGGAAGCCAGGTCATCCTGGGGTTCTAGTTCTACGACTGAGCAGGTTCCAAAACCCATAGAGACAATGAAGCAATAAGCCAATGAACAATGAACCAATGATTGCCCTTGTTCATTTAATCCATTGTTGTCCTGTAATCCGTGTTTTTCTAGCCGAGCGCCAATTGCTCTTCCAACAAAGTAGAGACCTGACGCAGCGCCTCGTCGAGCCGGCTGGGGTCACGACCACCCGCCTGGGCCAGAGTGGGCTTGCCCCCCCCACCTCCCCCCACGATGCGGGCCATATCGCGCACCAGCCTGACCGCGTCCGCGCCACGCTCCACCAGGTCGGGGGTGACAGCGGCGACGAATGCAGGCCGTTCGCCCAGCACTGCCCCCAGTACGACGACGCCAGTGTCCAGCCGGTCGCGGAACCAGTCGGTCATCTCGCGCAATACCTCCATACTGGGCGCGGTCACCCGGGCGCTCAACAGCGGGACACCTGTCACGCGCTGCATCTGACTCAGCAATGACTCAAACTCGCGTTTCGCCAATTGCTCCTGGAGGCGCGCGATTTTCTTGCGGGCAGACTGTATCTCATCCAGCAGTCCCAGTGCTTTGCGGTCCACCTCATCGGGTGAGATGCCCAGGTAAGCGGCTGTACGTTGCAATATGCCCAATTGTTGCTCGATCAACTCTACCGCCCCTCGGCCGGTCACAGCCTCAATACGGCGCACCCCCGCTCCCACTCCCTCCTCGGAGACGATGTGGAACAGGCCCAGTTCGCCCGTTTCGTTCACGTGAGTGCCGCCGCACAATTCCTGGCTAAAAGGCTCGCCCGGCCACCCGATGCGCACGACGCGCACATTGTCACCATACTTTTCGCCAAAGAGCGCGATGACGCCCTCACTCACAGCCTGACGATACCTCTCCTCGGCGATCTCTACTGGATAATTGGCCAGGACGGCGTCGTTAACGGAACGGGTCACCGTGTCCAACTCGTCCTGGGTCAGCATGGCCGGATGGGTAAAGTCAAAGCGCAGCCGCTCAGGTGTGACCGACGACCCGGCCTGCTGGACGTGCTCGCCCAGGACGTAGCGCAACTCGCTGTGCAAAAGGTGGGTGGCAGTGTGATTGCGGGCAATGTCCATCCGCCGCTCGTAATCCACGATAGCCCAGGCAGCGTCGCCAGGCCGTGGCCGGCCCAACGTGACCCTGCCCACGTGGACGATCAGGCCGGGGATCATCCGGCGTGCTTCTTGCACCTCAATTTCCCAGATCGGCTCGTCTTCCCCCGGCGGATAGGCAGCGATAAAGCCGGTGTCGCAGGCTTGGCCGCCAGATTCGACGTAAAAGCAGGTCAGCGGCAGCACCACCTCGACCTGTTCCCCTTCTTTGGCCGCCTTGACCATCTCTCCATCGCGCAGGATCGCCGTAACCGTGGTTTCCACTTCGGTGGTCGAATAGGGGTCGTGTTCGACACCGCTCTCGTCCAGGAGGCCCTGTTTTTGCAGGTGTGCCAGCACTTTTTGGTAGCGCGTCAGTGTCTCCTCGTCAGGGGCCTCGAATGTCTCTGCCTGCCGGGCACGCCGGCGCTGCTCCTCGAGCGCGGCCTGATAACCGGTCTCGTCAACGCTCAGTCCTTGCTCTGTGACCACGTCGCGCGTGATCTCTAGCGGCAAGCCAAAGGTGTCGTAGAGCCGAAAGGCCACGTCGCCCGGCAAGATTTTCTCACCTTTTGTCTCCAATTCGGCCAGCACCTCGTCCAGCCGCGCCAGGCCCAGGTCGAGCGTGCGCATAAAACGTTCCTCCTCCTGGGTGATGGTGGTGAGGATGAACTGACGCCGGCTCGCAAGTTCGGGAAAGTGAGGCCCCATTGTCTCGATCACGACCTGGGCGACATCGGCCAGGAAGGGCTGGGTAAAGCCCAGTTTGCGCCCAAAGCGGGCCGCGCGGCGCAGGATCATGCGCAGTACATAGTTGCGCCCCTCGTTGCCCGGCAGAACGCCGTCGCCGACGAGGAAGGTGACTGCCCGCCCGTGGTCAGCGATGACACGGTAGGCGACGATGTTTTCCTCCATCTGGGCGTCGGTGTGGCCCATCATCTCTTGCACGCGATTGATGATGGGCACGAACAGATCGGTATCATAGTTGGAAGCCGCATCCTGCAACACGGCGACCAGCCGCTCAAAGCCCAAACCGGTGTCCACGTGTTTTGCCGGCAGCGGGTGCAGAGTCCCGGCGGCGTCTTTGTTGTACTGGATGAAAACCAGGTTCCACAGTTCAAAGAATCTCCCGCAGTCGCCGTTGACCTGGCAGACGTGACCGGGCACACCTTGCTTGTCGCAGAACTCGGGGCCACGGTCGAAGTGTATCTCGCTGCACGGCCCGCACGGGCCGGTGTCGGCCATCTCCCAGAAATTGTCCTTG
>QMOE01000593.1 GCA_003648125.1 Chloroflexota bacterium | reverse complement strand
AGATGGCCGCGCTCCATAGCAGGCGTCCCCGCCCGCATGCGGCCAAGATGGCCGCGCTCCAATGGCCGCGCTCCAATGACCGCGTTCCACGGCGCGCAAGAAAATGACGGACACCTCGCCCTTACTGATTTATGGACACACTTTCTAATACGTGGTATACTAAAATTGGGGCGAGTGATAAGGGGCGCAAAAGGAGGGGGTAATAGATGCCTGTGCGGGTATTGATTACCGATGACCACGGGGTACTGCGAGAGGGAGTAATTTCAATCCTAGACGATTATTCTGAATTTATCGTGGTTGGCGAGGCGGAAGATGGGAAAAAAGCAATCGAGTTGGCCGAACGGTTGCGGCCCGATGTGATTATTTTGGATTTGATGCTGCCCATCTTGGACGGTTTCCAGGTGGCTCGCAGGCTGCGCAGGACTCGGCCGGATATCAAGATACTGGTGCTCAGCGCACTCACCGAATTGGAAGTCGTGAATCAGGCCAAGATGATCGGCGTGGACGCTTATGTCTCCAAGGCGCGCTGCGTGGAAGACCTGGTTGATGCGCTGCACTTTGTGGTGCAGGGCAAGCGGTTTATTTCACCAGGGTTGAACAGGTACGCGCCCGTCGTTAAACCAAGCGGCGTGGATCGAGACCGCAAGATGAGCCGGCTGACCTCACGCGAGCGCCAGGTAATGAGTATGATAGCAGCCGGTTTGACCAACAAACAGATTGCCCAAAGACTTGGCATCAGCATCCACACCGTCCGCAGTCACCGCCAGCGGTTGATGAGCAAGCTCGACGTTCACGACATAGCCACGTTGACCCGCATCGCGGTCAACTGGGGGGTGTTGAATCAGTAGAACAGCAAATCCCGTTTTGTAGCCGCGATTTCCAAATCGCGCACACGTGTTACTTGCTTTTGCTGCCGGGTAACTGCTCAGGTACAGCCCTTTCAAATTTAAGGTGCCCGGCACTTGATCGCTCTCGAAAATGGCTCTTTCGATGGCAACCAGATGTGCCATTTTCACCAAAATCGCAAGTGCCGGGCACCTGGGCAGTTACGCTGCCGGTAGAACAAATTGGCATTTGCTCTCCATCTCTACAAGAATCGCCCCTGTGAGCGCAGACCCCAAGTCGAAACCCTTGGGGTCTTGGCGTATGCGCCTGAATTGAGTATCCTAACGAAAGTTGAGCTTCAAAATCAATACGAGAGAGGTATTTATGCCAAAAGAGAATGAATTCAAACTGCGTCAGGAAATCATCCATGTCACACGCATCGTGGCCGAGCAAGGGCTGATTCGTTCCAGCGATGGCAACACTTCTGTCCGGTTGGACGACGAGCGGTTCTTGATCACCCCCAGCGGTCTCTACAAGATGACGATGGAGCCGGATGATCTGATCATCATAGATTGGAAAGGGCAAATGGTCAAAGGGCGGCCCGGTCTCCACCCTACGTCCGAGACACAGATGCACCTGGAGGCCTACCGACAGCGGCCCGACGTCAACGTCGTCTTGCACGCGCATCCACCTTACGCCACGGCTCTCACCATCGCCGAGATTCCCTTTCCTGTCAATCTCATCCCGGAGGTCTTGTTGACTTTGGGCGACGTGCCCACCGCTTCCTACGCCACGCCTGGCACGGAGGAGTTGGCGCTCAGCATCAGTGACCTCATCCGCGAGCACGATGGCGTGCTCCTGAGCCATCACGGCAGCCTGACGGTGGGCAAGACGCTAGAGGAAGCACTCATCGCCCTGGAGCGGATAGAGCACACCGCCCGCACTTTTTTCCTGGCGCGGGCATTGGGAGCGATGAACTTTCTCCCTTCCGATGAGGTTGCCAAATTGCGGCAGATCGGCCAGATGTTGAGAGGTTAGCTTTTCATATTCTTCTATGGAGGTACAAGTGACAAAAGTTACCAGAAAACCCACGACCGCTCTGTACCCGGTGCCGGCAGTGATGGTAAGCTGTGGCACAGGCGCACGAGCCAACATCATCACCCTGGCCTGGGTGGGCACGCTCTGTTCCGAGCCGCCATTGGTGGGCATCAGCGTGCGACCGGGCCGGTACTCGCACGAATTGATCGTGGAAACAGGCGAGTTCGTGATCAACCTACCCGACGCCGAACAGGCCCGATGGGTGGATCATTGTGGAATAGTGTCGGGCCGGGACGAGGACAAGTGGGCAGCCTGCGGCTTTACCCCGGCCCCGGCGGTCGAGGTGCGGGCGCCTATCATCGCCGAGTGCCCGGTCAATATCGAGTGCCGCGTGCAGCAAACTCTCTCGCTGGGCAGCCACGACCTGTTCATCGGCCAAGTGGTGGCCGTACAAGTGGATGAGGCCGTGCTTGACGAGCGCGGTCGGATTGACTTGACCAGGGCCAGGCCGTTCGCCTACCTGAATGGGGAGTATCGACAAGTCGGGGAACTGCTGGGCAGGATTGGCTATTCCAGGGTAAGCGTTCAGCCCTAGTGCGATCACGCTGGTTGAGTAGACCGCAGGTTGTATCGAAACCAAGTGATCGCACGAGTGGGCGGCCAAACGTGGTTTCGATACGCCCCTTCGGGGCTACTCAACCGACGTTTGGCCTATCCCCTGAACCTTTGAGGCCCAAAATTCTTTACAGATGAGACAAGATTTTGGACACGGACAAACACGGAAAATACAGATAGATAAAAAATCGTATCATCTCAATAATCCGGGGCGCGAATCTGTAGGGCGGGTTT
>QMOE01000592.1 GCA_003648125.1 Chloroflexota bacterium | reverse complement strand
TCCGAGGCCCGCAATCCCGTGGCGGCCAGCAACTCCAGCAAGGCGATGTCCCGTTTGTTGCCTGCCTGATGAGCCTTGCGCAGAATGCGGGTCAACTCCCGGTCGGAGAGGGCCTTCGGGGCGGTGGGCTGCTGGGCCACGCCGTTGACGTACCTGGTCGGGTCGCGGTCAGTTCGCCCCGTCTCCCCCGCCCAGCGATAGAGCGCCGAGAGGGCAGCCAGTTTGCGGTTGACGCTGGCTGGTTTCATCGTCGCTGCCAGGTGGTCGCGCCAGTCGCGGACGTCGTACTCGGTGACGCCCTCCAGAGTAAAGGACTCGCCGGTGCGGGTCTCGAACCAGCGCACGAACTGGCGCAGGTCGGAGAGGTAGTGCTTGACAGTGGCTGCGCTGCGGTCACGGGCGCGCAGGGCCTCGGCGAAGGCGGCAAGGATGGGGTTGTATTTCACATCATCTTGGGTCATCGGGGCCTCCTTCGGGCGCAATACCTTGCGCCCCTACAGGCCCGCTCCGAGTTATCTTGGGTTGAAAACTGGCGTTAGCGGGCCGTTTTGCCCCCGATTTTAGCTGATTTTGGGGGAAAAATCAAATGTAATGTTCATTATCTACTTATTCCCCTCGGCACCGGGACCAGCACATAGACGCCCATCAGATCCACCGGCAACTGCGGCTCCACGGTCAACCGACCCTGCCGTGTGATACGCCTTACCCGGCGGTGGGCCTCCCACAGCCACTCTGCCCGCTCCCGGGCGATCCGCTCCAGGTCCGGGGTGAGTCCCTCTACCCAACTTACCGCCTCCCCCAGCCATCGCTCCCGCTCAGCAGGCGCGACGTTGGCCATGGGCCGCGCCTCCTCCAACAGCCGCAACGCCTCCGTCTCATCTAGCCACTCCAATCGACCAGGACGACCCCGGAAACCGCAGACGACGCATTCCTCGGCCAGCGTTGGTGTGGTGGCTCGCCCCCGCAGCAGGAAGCGGATGCGCAATAGCAGCAGCGTGGTGCGCCGTGCCACAGCGTCGGTGCGGATGGCTGCGCTGCGGGCCGCCGGCGGCGCCGGATGGTAACCATCAAGTGCGGCGTCCAACAGGCACTCGGCCAGCGCCGCCGTCAGCGGATGGTTGCGGCCCACGTAGACTGCACCTTCGGGTGGCGGCGAAGTGAAGGCGATCCGCCACTCCGACCGTTCCCCTAGCCGCTCCCGCAACGCCTGGGGCAGCAATTGTGCGTCTAGCCGCCAGATATCCCCCCGCCGCTGCAGGGGCGCGCCCAGCCGCTGGCACGCGGCCAGGACAAACCGCTCTACGGCCTGGGTATCGCCCAGCACAGCGTCCGTCTCTTCCAGTTCCCGCGCCACCTCGTCCGGCTTGATGGCGTGCTGTGCGAAGCGGGTGCGGCTCTCCCGCTCCCGATCCACCGCCTCGTCCCACCGGCGGTGGACCTCCTCTATGCCCGGCTCCTCGACCTCCTCAAAGAGGCTCAACTGGCGCGGCCCCGGCTCGCCCCGTAAGAACAGCGACCGCAGCACCGCCTCTACCACGCTCTCGCTCTCCACCGGCACCGGCACGCTGACCCCCAGTGTCTTGCGGATCTCCACCGCCTTGCGGATGAGCACGTCCAACACCGCCCCGTCCACCGGGTTGTCCCGCCCGTAAACCAGTACTGCCTTGACCACTGGCGACCGCTGTCCGTACCGGTCCACCCGCCCCTCCCGCTGCTCCAGCCGGTTGGGGTTCCAGGGCAGATCGTAGTGGATCACGGCGTTGAAGGCCTCTTGAAGGTTGATCCCCTCGCTCAGGCAGTCAGTGGCCACCAGAACCCGGCGAGGGCTCTCCGACAGCTCGGCCACACGGATCTGCCGCTCATCCTCGGAGAGGGCCCCGGTGACGGAGATGATGTGCAGGCCGGGCCAACGGGGGAGCAAGCGACGCTTCAATTCCTCGGCCACATAGTCCGCCGTGGCGATGTAACGGCAGTAGACGATGGGATGGAAACCCTCCTCCAGCAGACCGGCAACCGCCTCAGCCGCCGTGGCTATCTTGGCGTCCTTATCCCCCCGCAGCGTAGCGGCCCGGCGAGCGAAGGCCCGCAGGCGACGCCGCTCCCGGTCGGCCAGGGTCCGCTCCCCCTCATCCACCACGTAGGAGGGGGAGACGTCCACCGTCGCTTCCTGGTCAGGCGCGTCGTAGACGTAGGGGGAGAAGAGGCTGTCGTCCGGCTCCAGATCAAGCGCCTCCTCCAGCCGCGCTGCTCTCCCCTCCAGGGCAGCCTGGGCCGCCGCCGGGCTGGACATCACGCAACGCAGGAGCGCCAGCGCAGTCCAGTAGCGCACCCGCCGCCGGAAGCCGCTGAGGGTCTCGCCGGAGCGGACGATCTCGCGGGCAAAGGCGTAGACGTCCTGGAAGAGCCGCCGGTAGGCCGGGGTGAGGGTGTAAGGGGCCTCCTGGGAGACGCGGTCAGGGAAGGGAGTTTCCTCCCCCAGCCAGCGGACCACATCGGCGCGGCGGCGCTGGACGAAGTGGCGGGCCAGGTCCCATCGCTGCTGCTCCTCCAGGCGGCGCAGTTCCAATTGGGCGAAGCGGGGGCTGACCAGCCCCAGCAGCGAACGGAAGGATTCCTCTACCCCGGAGTGGGGCGTGGCGGTGAGGAGCAAGAGGTGGCGATCGGGCCTTTGGGCCAGGGCCGAGACCAGTTCGTGACGCTGCTGCTGCACCTTG
>QMOE01000591.1 GCA_003648125.1 Chloroflexota bacterium | reverse complement strand
GAGAGTATGTCCGTGACCCGGCCTTGGCCCAACAGTTCGCGGTGGAAGTGCTGCCAGCACTCTCGATGACCAACATCCGGCTCTTGCTGCGAGCCGCTATGCCTTTGCCGCAGCCCACGCCCGAAGAAGCGGTCGTGTTGGTCGCCGAGCATTTCGTCAATCGCACTCGCTCACGCGCGAGCCGCCTGAAGCGGCAAATAGCGGTCCTTAAACCCAACGCAAACGCGCCACCATAATGTGCCATTGTCAAACTAATTTATCTTGCCTTTTTCGTGCTAATTCGTGAAATTCGTGGCTGATTTGTTGTCCTCCCCCAAGTTTTGTATACGCCCCAGGCCCACCAGGAGCAAGGAAACACATTCAGGCGGCAATTCCCGTTTTGGATGGCTAACATACCTTCCCGGAAGCTATAACGATGCTTCTCTGGCAAATCGGGCTGTTTTCAGCCGATTTTGTCTAACGCAACTGGATTTGGAGCTTCCGGGAAGGTCATAATCTGGCTCACAAAAGCTCTGGCGGAAACCTGGCAGGTCTTTACAATCCTTAACTTGACATTTACCTGCACACGGAATTGCTCTTTTGGCTGCGGGACGACCCAGCCTGGCACAAAGAACGTAGTGGGCACTGGTTAGTTGAGAGGAACCAATGAAAAATAAGAGAGTGTCGAAAAAGTATCGCCTGCCGGTGCGCGACATCTGGGCTAACGTATCCTCTCAATAATCCGGGGTAGAGGCAGACCCATGTGTCTGCCCTCCAGGGCGCACACGCTGGTGTGCTCTACAACACCGCCTCCACCATCGCCAACACTTGGTCTGGGGTCAGGTTGCGCACGATGGTTGCCTTGTTCGGACAGGCGACGATGCAGGCTCCGCAACTCTGGCACAGGGCCGCGTTGACCAGGGCCAATTTCTTTCGCGGGTGAAGCGACCGGGCATCGTAGGGGCAGGCCGGCACGCAGCGCCCACAACCCGCGCACAGTTCCTCGTCCACGATGGCGACGGTCGGCTCGGACACCATCTCGCGCTGGGCAAAGAGTTGGAGCACCTTGGCCGCCGCGCCGGAACCTTGTGCCACTGTCTCCGGGATGTCTTTGGGGAACTGGGCCGCGCCGGCCAGATAGATGCCCGCCGTGAGGCTCTCCACCGGGCGCAGTTTGGGGTGGGCTTCGGCCAGGAAGCCGTTCTCGTCAGTGGCGACGCGCATCAGGCGGGCCAACGCCTCGCTCCCGGAACTGGGCACCGCCGCCATCGCCAGCACCACCATGTCGGCCTCCACGCGCACCGACTGGCCGCTCAGGGTGTCAACTCCCCACACTTGCAGTTGCCGGCCGCGCTGAATGATTCTGGATGCCTTGCCGCGCAGGTAAGCGACGCCAAATTCCTCCATCGCCCGCTGGACGAACTCGTCGTAACCACGGCCCTGGGAGCGGATGTCAATGTAAAAAACGTAAGCCTGCCCCTCTGGGACTGCACGGCGATAGGCAATGGTTTGCTTGGCGACATACATGCAGCAGATCTTGGAGCAGTAGGGCCGGTGAAGGTTGGGGGCGCGGGAGCCGGCACACTGCACCCAGACGATCTCGCGGGGCACACGGCCATCCGAGGGGCGGCGAATTTCCCCTTCTTTCAGCATGGCCTCGAACTGGAGGCTATCTACCACGTCCGGGTACCGCCCGCCGCCGTACTCGGGCAGGTTTGCCTTGGGGTAGAGGTCAAAGCCGGTGGCCAGCACCACAGCGCCCACTTCCCAATTCCCCAATTCCCCAACCTCGACCGTGAAATTCCCCACGTATCCCCCGAACTCGGTCACTTCCGCGTTCGTGAGCACCTGGATCAGGGGATGATGGGTGACGGCCTCGATGCGTTCCTCCAGCAGACCCTGGCTGCCGTCAAAGTTGAGGTAGAGGTGGAAGAGTTGCGCCATGCGCCCGCCCAACTGGGCCGACCGTTCGACGAGCACCACGGGATACCCGGAGTCGGCAATGTCCAGGGCGGCGGTCAGACCGGCGATGCCTCCGCCGACGACCAGCGCCCGCTTGACGATGGGCAGTGTGAGTGGGGTCAGCGGCTCGTCGTAGCGCACTTTTTCCACGAGGGAGCGCACTATCTCGATGGCTTTGCGGGTGGCTTTCTCCGGCGTCTTTTGGTGCGGCCAAGAGACCTGCTCGCGGATGTTGGCGCTCTCCACCTGGTAGGGATTGAGCCCGGCGGTGGCGGCGGCTTTGCGGAAGGTGGCTTCGTGCATCGTCGGGGAGCAGGCGGCGACGACTATCCCGTCCAGGTCATGTTCCTCAATGGCTTGCTGGATTAGATTCTGGCCCGGGTCGGAGCACATGTACTTGTAGTCGGTGGCAAAGGCGACGCCGGGATAATGGCGCAAAGTCTCGGCCACGCGCTGCACGTCCACTGTGCTGGCGATGTTGAGCCCACAGTGGCAGACAAATACGCCGATACGGGCCATTATTGCCTCTCCCCTCCTGCCCCCCCTATGACGGAGGGGGATTTGTGTTGGCGGGAGAACAGTTTGAGCACCTGGGCCGCCGCGCCGCTGGCGTGGGCCACTGTCTCCGGGATGTCCATCGGCCCGGTGCCGGCGCCGGCCAGGAATATGCCAGGCCGGACAGTCTCCACCGGGTGCGTGTTCGAGTCGAGCGGGAGCAGCCAGCCGTGCTCATCCACCGGCAGTTCCAGCATGTCGGCCAAGCGGCGCGTCGTGGGG
>QMOE01000590.1 GCA_003648125.1 Chloroflexota bacterium | reverse complement strand
GCTACCGAACAAGCTCCACCATAACCGCCAACGTCTTTGCCCGGCCGCCCACAACAAAATCCAGGGAATCGCCAGGTAGACCATCTGTGGTTTCACCGTCATCAGGGCCAGGAGCAGACCCGCCCACCCATCATGCTCGCGCTGCATGGCCCACAGAGCCAGCACCAGTAATAGTAGCACCAACACGGCAAATTGGCCTAGCAACAACGCCCGCAGGCTATGATACATCAGCACGCTCCACAGCACCGTCAACATCCACATCGCCAGCCGGGGATACCAGTGGATGACGCGCATCCACAACAACACCGCCGCGACCAATCCCGCCAGCAGTAACCACATCCAGACGGCTTGCACCAGGGGGTAGTTACCGGTGAAGCAAAGGGGCCAAAAGAAGATCAGGCTGTAGAGCGGATAGGCAAAAGCGACCTGATCCTCATCTGGGCGCGCCGGACGCCCGTACATCCCTTCTTGGATGCGCAGCGTGACTGCCTCTGAATAGGGGTTTATTCCTTCGCGCAGCAAGGCACAGCCGCCCACCCAACGGGAGTAGAAATCGTTGCCGCCGGTGTGGGAGGAAGTGAACATTGTGTAGGTCAGCCAAATGCCAGCGCACAACACTGCAACCGCAGCAAGAATCAGGAGGCACAGATGCCAGCGTGGTGAGTTCATCTGAGCAGCCCCGTCGCTACGTCTCTATTTACCTCACCCGCGTCGTTGTTCATCTCCTCACACTTTCTAACCAGTGCGATCAATCCAAGTTTGACAGCTTTCTTTAACTGGCCTATAATTTGACTCCCCCAGGAGGAAAGTTTAGATGCAGCAAACCACAGCAGACGAGCAAAAAAAACTTTTAGTTTTAGCCCTGGCATGTATTCTCTTTAGCATTAGTTTTGCCGTTATACTAAACCGAAACTATAGCACACTCTATAGATCGGATATTTTCTTCCGCTGGTATGCCACCGAAAAGCTATTCTCCGAAAATCGCAATCTATATGACAGTCAAAATGAAACAGAGGTCACCACGTTTGTGTATGGCTCTCCACGAAAAACAAACTTTTACTACCCGGCGCACCTGATTATCTTTACCGGCCCTCTGGCTTTATTGCCATATTCCACAGCTCATATAGTTTGGACAACGACTGTTCAGTTTTTCTTTATAATCAGCGTTTGGCTCAGTATGCGGCTGGCCGGTTGGCCCGACTCTATCAACAAACTGACATTGTTCCTCGTAATGGCCATTTTTTTTATTCCCAGTTTACAACACACCATCTGGGGACAATTCAACAGTATTGGCCTGCTGAGTTTGGTACTCTGCTACCAGGCATTGCGCAACCGCCAGTACACGCTGGCCGGTGTGTTAGCCGGCGGATTGACTTTTAAGCCGCATACGACAGTCTTGACTTTATTGTTCCTGTTGGTCTGGACAATATTCAAGCAGGAGCGATGGGGTTTTTACCTCGGCTTTCTGCTCGCTGGTTTGGCTATGTGGGCCAGCGCGGAGATTTTTCAACCGGGCTGGGTTTGTGATTTCCTCGCCATACTGGGGGACTATAACCCCGCGCAATCGGTAATAGATTGTGTCTGGAACCCTCATCAAGCCCTGGCCGGAGCGCTAGTTCTCGCCAGCGGGGTAATCTTGGCTCACAATAGACGAGCAGACGCCAAAAGTTCAGCTTTCGCAGGCTGCATAGCTCTCAGTCTAGCGGTTTGGTCTCTCGTCGTTCCTGTTATCGGAATGTTGCACATCATTGCCTTACCTATCGCTGCCGTGATGGTTCTTTCTGGCCTCAAACGAGCCTACCTCACCCTCTATACCCCTGCACTATATAGCATGCTGCTTGTCTATTTACTGGGAATCGTTGGGTTCTTTGTAGGACTATCCAGCCCAGAATTATACGGGATGCACATCGCCTGGTCAGAACTGGCCTACAAAATAACGGCTCCAATTCTTATCACTTTATTTTCAGTTCCACTATGTTTGAAACCATCTGACTAACCCATCCTACTCATCCTACTCATTCCACACGTTCATGGCAGGGAGGAAACCCCGTCCCTTGGGGCGGGGTAAGGCCCCAGGGGGCGGGAGCCACCCCCGCCCGACGGTGGGGTGAAAGCCCCACTGTCGGAATCGAGATCGGCGCTGAGAGCGTCGGGGCGAAGCTCCGACGCACCAGCGACGGGCGAGTTTACTTTTGCTCCACCTACCTGCACTGATCCAATAGCGCGTACACCTGACCATCTTCTCCCTCGTCGTAGACCAGAGTTGCGCAGCGAGCCGCAAATTCATCGAACACGGTCAGTTCCCGCGCCAAACTCCCGTCGAAATCAAAGTTCAGTTGCCAGGTGAAATCGTAGCCGCTGTAAAAGATGTGGGTGAACCCTTGAGCCGCCAGTGCCCGGCGGATCTGCTCCGGCTCATCCCCCCACTGGTAGACCAAATGCCCCCAATTGCTGTGATTGACGTCGGCCACGTGATCGGTGGTGACATAGTAACTCTGCCCATTGCCGCTGAACAAGACTCGGCTGCCAGGCGGGAATTGATTGATGAACCTGATGGCCCGGTACGGCGGATCGTTGTGCTCGGCCAGATACTCCTCGCGGCTTTCCAGTCCCAGCACCGCCGGAATTGAGCCTTCCTGCGCCAGTAACAACGCCTGCCACGCCAGATTGGCTACCAGCAGGATAAAGAGGATTCCCTGAATTAAAACTCGCGCGTTGC
>QMOE01000589.1 GCA_003648125.1 Chloroflexota bacterium | reverse complement strand
CGGTAGCCGATGTTTAGGTTGCTGAACAGACTGCTTGCGCCGTAGAGGAGAGGAAAGAGCAACAGAGCGCTTTCGTCGCGCAGAGAGCGGCGCGTTCCTTTCCAGAAAGCAATAATTGCGGCGAGGAGCAGCGCCAGGGTCGGCAGCGGCGTCTTTAGCGCAAAGGCGACGGGAAAATAGTACCACCAGCCCTGGGAGCTATTCTGGTCCAGTAGGAAAGCAGAGTGTCCGTCGGCCATGTGCTGGCGGAGACGCAGCCAGGGGATGGCGTGACTGGCCGCCGGGAGCGGGAATGGAACGCCGGGCACGGAGCCGATCTCGAACCCATAAATGGCCCATAGCGTCAGCCCGGCGATGATGAAAATCAATGCAAGTGAGATTCCTCGACTCGCTACGCTCGCTCGGAATGACGCATCATGGGAAATATGAGCAATAGGCAGCAGCAACAGCCGTCGCCGCCGCAAGCCAAACAGCACCAGCAGCCCCACTACCGGAAGCAGCAGCAACGCCGAGAGTTTGGCGCCCTGGGCCAGACCGAGCGTCACGCCAGCGAAAGCCAGGCGCGGCAGGGTGGGCCGGCGCAAAAAGCGAGCCAGCGCAAACAGCGCCAGCGTGATGAAACAGGCCGCGCCCAGGTCGGTGCCGGCGACAGATGCGTGAGCCAGGATGTTGGGGTCAAAGGTCAACAAGAACAGGGCCAGCAGCCCGCCTTTCCAACTCCCCAAATCCGCCGCCCAACGAAAGACGACCACCCCCAGCAGCACCGCCAGGAGCGCAACCATCGCGCGCGCGGGAAACACCAGGCGGTCAATGGGCTGGTAGGGATAGAGCCATTGTTGGGCCATCTGCAAGAGCGGCCGGCTTTCCGTTGTGGGCTGGGCCGCTTCTTTCCAGGGAGGCAGAGCACGCGGGTCGGGCAAGTCAGGGACAGCCAGCAGGGGCATAGCGGCCCACACTTTGACCAGCGGCGGGTGCTCCTCCACCAGGCGAAAGTCACCGCTGCGCAGGATGGTATAGCCGCTGGTGATGTGCAGCCCCTCGTCAATGGTGAGGGATGTGCGGCGCGCTGAACCGACGCTCTGGGCGAACGTCAGCAACAACAGTGCGATGCAAAGATATAGGGCACAAGATTTGCAGCGGTTCATAGGATCACCGTGCCGCTTCCGAGGTGCATCTATTTCCCCACGATCTTGAAAGCCGGCGCGCCGTTCGAGCGACAGGTTATCGCTAACGGTTCGACGCCGGGCAGCATCCACTCTGGCATCACGAACAGCCCATGTTCCATCTCGTGGTACATGCGTTCCACGTCGCCAATGTGATACTTGCCCACTCGCGTCACCGGCGCGAACATCTCCGGGCCGCGCGCGGGTAGGTCGAGCTGCAACAGGCGTGGGTCGTAGCGGGTGAAAAATAGAATGTGCAGGTAGGGCCAACTGGCCTGATCGGTGAAGCCGACAAAATCGTAATCGTCGTCGTACACGTCCATCGCCTGCGCCGCTTGAGGCATCCCGTCATCAAAGCGCAAAGCCACTTTAGCGGGATAGCCGGTAAAATAGTACCTCAGATACGGTACGGCCTGCGCCGCTAGACCCACAATCAGAAAGAGGACGAGCGCTGCGCGCCACTTGCGCCGCATGTTCCACGCCAGGGCAAATCCGGCAGCCGACAAAATCTGCCACGGCACAACCGCCTGTATAGAGCGCAGAGAGTGTCCAGACCCAGGGGCGTTCAGATGCGTCAAGGCGACCGGTATGCCAGAAAGCGCAATCCACAACACCAACACCGCCGACACGCGGCGCTGTTTGGGCAGGAGCGCGCCGCCGGCCAGGGCTATGAGCAGCAACGGCAACTGCGCCCAGTACAATTGTCCTCCTCCCGGGGGATGTTGCAGCATGTCCATATCCCCACGCGCAAACAAGTACTGCGGCGAGATGTGGACCCACCAGTTCGACAGCGCCTCCGCGACACCATTTCTCAGCGGGCGACTGGACGAAAAGACGGCTATCTGATTATACCGCGCCTGCATCAACTCGGACATACGCAACGTATCCGAGATCACCGGTAGAGCCATCAGGCCGATAACGCAAATCATGACCAGCCCCTGCCGCCAATGCGCCTTGAAATCAGGCCAGAACAACAGTCCCAGCCCAACCGCCAGCAGCGGCGTGAACAGTTTCATGATCGCGTACCCGTATAGAGATAGGCCAAAGATGATCGCTGCCAGCAACGCCCATCTCCAACGGTGTCCAGCCGCGCGCCACTTCCAGAACGCCGCCACACAGGACGTGACCAGCAACACGACAACCGTGCCTTCCAATCCCATTCTGCTGAAAGGCAGGTGCCAGGGCGAAAGGGCCAGCAGGAGCGCTGCCACAAGCCCTGCCGGCCGGTCAAACATGCGGGCGCCCAGCCAATAGATCAGCGGCAGGGTGAGCCACCCGCACGCCGCCGCCGCCATCCGCACGCTCGTCACGGAGAGTCCCAGGGCAGCCACGAACGGGACAGCCGCGTAGATAAAGGCTGGCATGCGGTAGTCGTTGAGGCTGACCATCACCGTGGGCAAGAAATTACCGTGTTGGTCGCGGCCCGTGAGCGCGATGGAGTAGGCGTCGTAGCCGTTGGTCGCCTCGTCGGGGGCCAGGCCGGGCGGGGAATGCTCCAGCGCCACAAAGCGCAAAGCCGCGCCCAGCAGCAGTATCCCCACCATCAGCCACAAGGCCCG
>QMOE01000588.1 GCA_003648125.1 Chloroflexota bacterium | reverse complement strand
ACTGAAAAAACTAGGAATTTCACCACAGAGACACAGAGAGCACAGAGATTTTAAACTTGGCCTTGAAAAAATCAACTTTTGGGCGCGCAAAGTGAAATTTTCTTGAACTAAACATCAAATTTTCTCCGTGTCCTCTGTGTCTCTGTGGTGAGATGACCTTTTTTCAGGGGAGTCATCTCAAAAATTCGGGGAAAGAAACACCAGGTTTTTGGGAAAAAGTAGGGCAAAAACGTAGAGCAATTCAAAGTTACCAACTTGCCCTACGCCTCTAACACCTCTAGCTCGTCCATCAAGCCCTGCAAGACGTCAAAGCCGCCCTGCCAAAAGTCGGGTGAGGCCATGTCAAAACCGGCCTCGCCGACGATGTGAGCCGGGCTGGCCGATCCGCCGTAGGCAAGAATTTTCTCGTAGCGGGGCACGAACGACTTGCCATCGTTCTTGTACTGCCGGTATAACGCCAGCACCAACAGTTGACCAAAACTGTAGGCATAGCAGTAGAACGGGGCCTCGTAGATGTGCGGAATGGCGATCCACTCCCAGCGGAAATCGTCAGAGAGCGTGACCGAGTCGCCGAACTGCTCGCGCAGGTTGTCCAGATATAGCGCACAGAGGTCGTCGGTCGTCGCGCCCGCCGTGGCCCGCCGGTGCGCCTCAATCTCGAACAGGACAAAGTAGGCCTGGCGAGCGACTGTGGCGTACGCGCCATCCAGCACCGTCACCAGCAGGTCGCGCAACACAGCCGGGTCTCGCTCCGCGTCGCGCAGCCGGTCAACCATCAACATCTCGGAAAAGACAGAGGCAGTCTCCGCCAACGGCAGCGCGGAGTGGAAAGTGAGCGTGGAGTGGTCGGCGGCCATCAGCGCGTGGACGCTGTGGCCGAGTTCGTGCGCCAGCGTAAGCACATCGTCGGTCTTGCCCACATAGTTGGCCAGCACCCAGGGGGTGAGGCCGGGCAGGACGCCGTAACAAAAGGCCCCGCCGCGCTTGCCGGGCCGAATCTCGGAATCAACGTGATTGTCAGCAAAAACGCACCGGGCGTGACCAGCGAGCGTGGGCGAGAATTGAGTCAGGCTATCGAGCACCAAGTCAACCGCCTCGGTAAAGGGATAGATTCTCTCGGCGGTTCGGAGGGGAGCGTAAACGTCGTAGCGGCGCAGCTTGTCCACGCCCAGCCAGCGGGCCTTGAGGCGAAAGTAGCGGTGGAAGAGCGGCATGTTCTCGCGGCAGACATTGAGCAGCGTCTCGGCCACGGGGTCGGGGATGTCATTGCCCAGGTTGCGGACCGAGATGGGAGAATCAAAACCGCGCAGGGTGACGTTCTCACTGGCCCAATCGCGCACGATGTTGCTATAGATTTGCCCCAGCACCGTCCCCTGTTCGCTGTAGACGCGGTACAACTCCTGGTAGGCCGCGGCGCGTACCTCCGGCGACGGGTCGCGGGCGTACTGGGACAATTCGGCCCGCGTCATCTCCTTGACCTCGCCATCTACCTCCAGTTTGAAGGAGAAACGGTTGGTAATCATCTCGTACAGATTCACCAGCGCGCTCACCCCATTGACGTCCTTCAGGTTGATAACTTTCTCCTCCGGCTCCGACAGGGTGTAGGGCTTGAAGCGGCGCATAGATTCCAGGTAGTAGGCATAGTCGCCGCTGACGGCGAGCAATCGCTGCGCTGGCTCCTCATCCAACTCTTTCCACCATAGCGAGAAGAAAAGCGTCCGGTTCTGCATCTCGGCCGATAGTTGCTCCATGCGGCCCATAAAGCCCACCGCTTCCTGGTTCTGCGTATCCTCGGAGAACCACAGTTGGGCATACGCAATCAGGCGCGCGCCGGTGGCATAGATCACCTCGTAGAGACGCATCACGTCCAAGAACTCGGTATCGCTAATCTCTGGCGATAGTCGCTCACGGCTGGCCTCGAACTGGGCCACCTGTTGCTCCAGTTCCGCCAAGATATGCTCGAACTCTTTCCCCTCGTGCGCCGGCAACAGATCTCCAAGAGTCCAGGCGGATGATTCAAAATTGTTTTTCGGCATGATTTCCCCTTTTTGTAGAATGACAAGATTTGTGTTGTCTGCGACAATCCCTGTTCACTACCCGCAAACTTGCGGCTTTGCCGCACTGTATGCTATAATAACATCAAACAGAGGTGATAAAGATGGCTCCGAGAATACAAGTTGCTGATGTTCCAATCCCGACTGCGCTGACGTACCCGCCGCGTTTCATTCACGACGAGCACGACAAAGTAGTCGGAGTGGTGCTCTCTCAAAACGATTATCGCTTATTCCTGCGCGTCCTGGCTGCTCACGCAGATTGGGAGAAACTGCCCCTGTATCTCCAGGACGCCATTGACAACGTATTGGCCGATGAAGCATTGGCAGAGAGCGGCGAGCCCCAGCCGTTGCGCGACTTGTTAACTCTGGAATAACCAATGCCCTATGCTGTCCTCTTATCGCCGGCCGCAGAGCGTGAGTGGCGCAAGTTACCACATCAAATCCGCAAGCGGGCGAACAAAGCTATGCTGTCGCTAGAAAAAGACCCTCGTCCATCTGGTACGGTCAAACTCTCCGGCAGCACTAATCGCTGGCGCATCCGCGTAGGAGACATAGTAGTGAATTATGTGCTCATAGCTCTCTCTGAACATCCGTCATTCCGAGCGAAACGGAGCGCAGCGGAGTGGAGTCGAGGAATCTCCGTTTTCGCAGGCAAAGCTATTCGGAGATT
>QMOE01000587.1 GCA_003648125.1 Chloroflexota bacterium | reverse complement strand
CTGGCGTTCCACCACCTTACCCCCATTTATTGAAAAGGTACGTTTTTTCGTATCATCTCAATAATCCGGGGGAATGTAGGTCGGAATGGTATTCCGACCAGCCAGATTACCAATCCGGCCTACAAATGCCCCAACTTTTTGAGAAGATACGTTTTTCTTACAAACCCGGTTTCTGACTTGCTACATCAGGGACTTTGCTGTTGCGACGATGGTGTCCACACTGGGAATGAAAGCCTTCTCCAGAGGTGGACTGAAAGGCACCGGTGAGTGCGGCGGAGTGATCATTTTAGGCGGCGCGTCCAGGTAGTCAAAGGCCTGACCAGCGACCAGGGCGACGACGTCCGTTGCCATATTGCAGCGGGGAAAGTCCTCGTCTACCACGATCAGACGCCGGGTCTTTTTGACCGAGTTCAAGATGGCCTCATTGTCCATCGGCGAGAGGGAACGCAGGTCTACTACCTCGACGTCCACTCCATCGCCGGCCAGCTTTTCCGCTGCCTCCAGCGAGAAATGAACCATGCGTCCCATCGTGACGATGGTCAGGTCCTTACCCTCCCGCTTGACGTCGGCCACTCCCAGCGGAATCACATAGTTATCCTCCGGCACCTCACCTTCCATACCGTACAAAAGTTTGTGCTCGAAGAAGATGACCGGGTCGTTGTCCCGGATGGCGGCAGAGAGCAACCCTTTGGCATCGTAGGGCGTGGAAGGGACGACCGTCTTTAGCCCCGGTATGTGGGTAAATATCGAGTAGAGACATTCAGAGTGTTGCGCCGCCGCCCCGAAGCCGGCACCGATCGTCGTGCGGATGACCATCGGCACCTGGGCCTTGCCGCCGAACATGTAGCGCAGTTTAGCGCCCTGGTTAAAAATCTGGTCAAAGCAGACGCCTAAAAAGTCTACGAACATCAACTCGGCGATGGGGCGTAACCCTGTCGAGGCCGCGCCCACAGCCGCGCCGATGAAGGACGACTCGCTGATGGGGGTATCGAGCACGCGATTGCGGCCAAACTCTGTAACCAGATCTTTGGTGACACCCAGGACACCGCCCCAGGCTTCCTTGTTCTCACCCTCCATGTGGGGCAGCGTAGCGCCGCCCGCCACGTCCTCGCCCATGAGGATCACAGTGGGGTCACGGCGCATTTCCAACCTGATGGCCTCGTTGATCGCTCCCGAAAAAGTTATTGTACGTGTAGCCATGGCTTTTTTCCCTCCTATGGGTAGCTGACGTAAACGTCAGTGGTCAAGACATCTTCGGGGACGGGCCAGGGGCTATCCTCGGCAAACTCGACCGCTTCTTCGACCATCTTGGCCGTCTTGGCGTCAATCTCTGCGATCTCTTCCTCCGACACGAGTCCTCGCTCCAGCAACCGCTTTTTGAAACTCTTGATTGGATCGTTGGCGTGGTTGCGTGCTTTTTCCTCCTCGGTAAAGTAGAGCATAGTGTCACCCTGGAAGTGACCATAGTAGCGGAATCCTCGGCACTCGACCAAAGACGGGCCTTCACCTTTCCGCGCCCGCTCGATTGCCACTTCTGCGGCCTCGTAGACGGCGAAAAAGTCCGCGCCATTGACCGTAGCGCCGGGCATGTCGTAGGCCACAGCCCGGTCAGAGATGTCCTTGGCAGCGCAGTGGTAACCCCACGGCGTGGTCTCGGCATATCCGTTGTTCTCGCAGACAAAAACCACGGGCAAGTTCCAGACGTTAGCCAGATTCATCGCCTCGTGCATCGTGCCCTGCTCGGCAGCGCCATCGCCAAAGAAGCAAACCGTCACCTGATCGGTGCCGAGAGTCTTGGCCATCAGGCCCGACCCACAGGCCAGCGGGCCGCCGGCACCGACGATGCCGTTAGCGCCCAGCATGCCCTTGTCCACATCGGCGATGTGCATCGAGCCACCTTTGCCTTTGCACGAGCCCGTCGCCTTGCCGTACACCTCGGCCATCATCGGGCCTACTTCCACCCCCTTGGCAATGCAGTGACCGTGCCCCCGGTGGGTCGAGGTGATATAGTCATCGTCCGTCAAGTGGGAAATCACGCCCACTCCGATTGCCTCCTCACCGGCGTACAGATGGACAAAGCCGGGCAGTTTGCCCTCGGCGAACAATTCGGCCACTCGGTCCTCGAACGTTCGAATGAGCTTCATCCGTTCATACGCCCAGAGAAGTTTTTCCTTGCTGATCTCAGCCATAGTATCTCTCCTTTGCACTTGTGCTTGCTAGTTTCAGGCTCCAGTATCCAAAAACCAAAGTACGTTCCAGTATCACTTCTCCTTTCGCATTTCTGCCTACTCGATCCAGACGGTGACGACAGCGTTGGCTATCGTGATCCAGGCGTCCTCGCCCAACTCGGGCACAAAAAGACCGGGGGCTTGCAAACCCCCGGTCACAACCTCGATATTTTTGACGCCAAAAGGAACCACTGCCATAACCGTCTCTTCCTCGACTTGCTCCGGATGCGGAGCGCCAATGAGAATATCCACACGCATCGCGTCGAGATCGGTCAACTCGACTACCTCGACCAGGCCGCACAAACAACTGCGTGAAATTGCGTCTTTGACTGCGCGAGCAGCCGCTTTGGTCGCGTCCCGGCCATGCAGGTCAATCCCGGTTCCTATTTCAATGACAAAACGGCGTCTTTTTTCCACCCCCGCCCCGTTCCTCCAGCCAATTTTATCAGGCAATCAGGATGCTATTCCTCCGGCACGGGCGCGGTGGGGCTGACGCGGCGAATCTT
>QMOE01000586.1 GCA_003648125.1 Chloroflexota bacterium | reverse complement strand
GGAGCCGTAACAGTGCAGGGGTGGCACATCTACCCTCCCTACCCGCTGGCGAGCGAACGGTTCGGCGTCGGAGGAGTGCCAAATGCAAACTACGACGTGGAAACGTTGGGGGCGGGCTGGTACGTGAACTGGGGCGCTACCATAAACCCGCCCCATCCCAATGGCATGTCGGCCTTACAGATCATCCGGCTCGACGGCGAGGAGCCTGTGCTGGATTGGGAGACGCTCTCCGCCATCATCCAGGCCAACCCCGGTCAGGTCTGGCGGATCGGGAACGAGCCGGATTCTATCTGGATGGATAATTGCACGCCGGAGCAGTACGCGCGGGCGTATCACGAACTTTACCACTTGATCAAATCTGTAGATCCAACCGCTCAGGCGGCCTTTGGTGGGCTGGTGCAGGCGACGCCGCTGCGGTTGCTCTATCTGGATTTTGTGTGGCAGGACTATCAGGATTTCTACGGGGAGGAGATGCCGGTGGACGTGTGGACGCTCCACAGCTTTATCCTCCCCGAGGTGCGTAACAGTTGGGGAGCCGAGATTCCTCCCGGTATGGGGGGTTACGCCTACCTGGGAATGCGCTACGAGATCCGCGATCACGACGATGTGTCCATTTTTACTCAGCGATTCAGCGACTTTCGCCAATGGATGGCCGACCACGGCCAGCGGGACAAGCCCCTGTTGGTGCCCGAGTACGGCATCCTGATGTGGCCCGAGATCGAGGACGAGGACGGCAACGATTTCAGCAATGACCGGGTGATCACTTTCATGTACGCCACCTTTGATTTCTTCCTGACGGCCACAGACCCCGCCATCGGCTACCCGGCCGACGGGGACCGGCTGGTGCAGGCCTGGGCCTGGTATAGCCTGGACGACGACTCTTATTACGACGGCCAAAAGATTGGCGAGGGGTATGGCGGGGATCTGTTCACCGGCGCGTACACCAAGACGATGACCGCGCTGGGCCAGGCCTACGCGGACTATGTGCAGACGCTGGGGGGAGTTGACTATACCGATCTCTATCCGTTGCGGCTGCAGGTTGACCCTGCGCCGGTAGTGATGTGGGGCCAGACGGAGACGCTCACCCTGACGGCCGAGGTCGCCAACCACGGCCGCCAGCCGGCCCAGAACGTCGCCGTACAATTCTGGGAGGGCGAGCCTGATAGTGGTACACCCATCGGCCCGTCGCAGGCCATCTCACAGATACCGGGCCGGTACGAGGGCACGGGGACGGTAAGTGTGACCTGGACGATTCCCGCCAGCGGCGGCTATACGCTGTGGGTGGAGGTGGACCCCGCCGGTGATGTGGCCGAGTCGGACGAGGGGAACAACCGCTTGAGCCAAACTGTGCTGGCGGCGACGGCGCGGGTTTATCTGCCGCTGGTGATGCGCAACAGTAGCCCGTAATGCGACAACGGCACATTTGCCCCCAGCGAATAAATTTGCGGGCAACAAATGCCATGTCGGCCTACGCCAACTAAAAACTGCTAAGAAACAACTTTTTTGGAAAAACCAAAAACCCCGCCTTTGCTGTTTCTCGCAAAATGAAAGACGCCGCAGGGGTTTTGGGCGCTAACCTGCGAAGGCAGGTTTTGCAATTGTAGCACGCGGTTTTAACCGCTGTGTCTGTAAGGAGTCAAATCTTGTGAAAAGAGCATTGGTCTGCGGGGCCGGTGGGTTCATCGGCGGACATCTGGTCAAAAAACTAAAGCGCGAGGGATACTGGGTGCGCGGCGTGGACATCAAGGAGCACGAGTTCGCCCCCACCCAGGCGGACGAGTTCCTGCTGCTCGACCTGCGCGAGGCGCACAACTGCTGGCAGGCGCTGAATCTGGGGCGAGACCCTTCGACAGGCTCAGGGCAGGTCTTTGACCAGGTCTACCAGTTGGCCGCCGATATGGGCGGTATGGGCTTTATCCACTCGGCCGAATGTGACATCATGCACAACAGTGCCCTGATCAACATCAATATGATTGATACGGCCACGCGTATGGGCGCGGGGCGTTACTTTTTCTCCTCCTCCGTCTGCGTGTACCGGGATATGGCGCCCGGCGAGCCAGAGTTGACCGAGGCCGACGCCTACCCGGCCCACCCCGATAACGAATACGGCTGGGAAAAGCTCTACGCCGAGCGCATGGCGCTGGCTTACGCCCGCCACTATCCCATCCAGGTGCGCGTGGCCCGCTTCCAGAACTGCTACGGGCCGGAGGGTACCTGGCGCGGTGGACGGGAGAAAGCCCCGGCCGCCATCTGCCGCAAGGTGGCCCAGGCCCCCGCCGGCGGCACTATCCCCGTCTGGGGCGGCGGCTCCGCCATCCGCGCCTACACTTACGTGGACGACCTGGTGGAGGGCATCTACACACTGATGCACTCGGACCTGGAAGGGCCAACAATCATCGGCGGCGACGAGTACGTGACCGTGGACGAGTTGGTCCAGACCGTCATCGCGGCCTCCGGCAAAGAGATCCACGTCGAGCACGTGGAAGGGCCGGTGGGGGTGCAGGCGCGCAATTTTAGCAAGGCCCGCATCAAATCGCTGGGGTGGAAGGCACAGGTAAGCCTCAAAGAGGGGATTGCGCAAACGTACGCGTGGATTGAAAACCAAGTTGAGGCACTGTAACATTCCAACGTATGTTCTCAAAAAGTTGGGGCATTTGTAGGCCGGATTGGTAATCCGGCTGGTCGGAATACCATTCCGACCTACATTCCCCCGGATTATTGAGATGATACATTCC
>QMOE01000585.1 GCA_003648125.1 Chloroflexota bacterium | reverse complement strand
GGGTTGGTGGTGTAGCGGTAGATGCGGCCCAGTCCCCCGGCGGCCAGGATGGTCGTCCCGGCCAGGTAGCGAATGACCGCCCGCCGGGATTGCTCAAAGACGTAGGCCCCGTGACAGGTGACCGGCTCGTAAACGGCCAACGGGTCGTTGGCGTGATGGGGGAAGGTGATCAGGTCTACCCCGGTGGCCCCGGTGACGATGCTGACGTTGGGCCGCTTTTGCAGGGCCGCGATGAACGCCTGAATGATCGCTTTGCCGGTGGCGTCGCCGACGTGGAGGATGCGGGAGCGGGAGTGGGCCGCCTCGCGGCCATAAACCAGCCGCCCATCGGGCGCGCGGTCGAACGGGACGGCGACCTGATCCACAAGCACGCGGCGCACCAGGTCGGGGCCTTCCTCGGCCACGATGCGAGCGGCGGCGGGCAGGCTGAGACCGTCGCCGGCGGCCAGAATGTCTTGAACCAAAAGAGCGGAGCTGTCATCATCAGCCAGCGTGACGATGCCCCCCTGGGCGTAACGGGAATTGCTCTCCTCCGGCTCAGCGGCGCGGGTGATGATGGTGATCTGGCGCTGACTGTCCTCAGAAAGCCGCAGCGCCGCCGACGCGCCGGCGATGCCACAGCCGATAATTAGAACGTCGCTTCGTTGAGCGTCCACTAGCTGACCTCCAACATGCGCTCCAACGCCGTCCGCGCGTCGCGGGCCACGTCGGGCGGGACGGTGACTGGATTGATGATCTCGCCCCGGGCCAATCCCTCCAACACGCGAGCCAGCTTCTCCACCGTGATCAGGTTCATCGTCCGGCAATAGCTCGGCTGCGGGGAGAGGGAGACGATGAATTTATCCGCGTGCTCCTCCGCCAGCCGGTTGACCAGGTTGAACTCGGTGCCGATGGCCCATTTGCTCCCCGGCGGCGATTCCTCCACGCGGCGGATGATGTAGGCGGTGGAGCCAGCCTCGTCGGCCAGGTCAACGACCTCCATCGGGCACTCGGGATGGACGATGACGCGGATGCCGACGGAAGTGCTCGTCGGTGGCTCTCGCTCGCGCCAGGCGGTCACATCCTCAGGGTGAAAGCGCTGGTGGACGTTGCAAAAACCGCGCCAGAGAAAAATCTGCGCCCGCTCCAAATCCCCGGCCTCGTGGCCGCCAAAGGGACGGCTCGGATTCCAGAGCAGCATCTCGGCCAATGGGATGCCCATCTTTTTGGCGGTGTTGCGACCCAGGTGTTGGTCGGGGAAGAAGAGAACGCGGGGCCGCCAGGCCAGCGCCCAGGTGAGGACCGCCTGCGCGTTGGAGGAGGTACAAACCAGCCCCCCGTGTCGCCCACAGAAAGCCTTGAGCGCAGCGGACGAGTTGACGTATGTCACCGGCATGACCTCATGCTCCACGTCCATCACTTGACCCAGTTCCGCCCACGCCCGCTCCACGTCGTCCACGTTTGCCATTTCCGCCAACGGGCAACCGGCCTCCTGGTCGGGTATGAGCACTGTCTGGCCGGGTTGGGCCAGGATGGCAGCCGTCTCGGCCATAAAGTGAACGCCGCAAAAGACAATGTATCTGGCCTCGCGGCAACTGGCAGCGTCGCGGGCCAGCTTGAGCGAGTCGCCGCGAAAATCGGCGAACTGGATCACCTTGTCCTTCTGGTAGTGATGGCCCAGGATAACGAGGGATGAACCAAGCACCTCTTTTGCTTTGCGGATACGGGTTCCAACTTGGGTAGAATTCATTAAACCTCCAAATCTGCGGGAAAGAGTACCTCGGATACTGGAAATATACGATGGTGCGTATCGTCTTGTGCTGTCAAATATCGTGTGTTTCCCCTGTCCGTGGTACTCGGAAGGGGAGTACCTCGGATACTGGAAATATACGATGATGTTCTCCTGTGCTACCAAATATCGTGTATTTCTCCTATCCGTGGTACTCTCCCTACGAAATTCTCACTGGCCTTATCTCTATGCGTTCGCCGTGAAAGTTAGCCAGCAGGCCCAATTTTTTACCAAAGTGACTCAAGTAATGCCTCATTCTCGTATCGAACACCGCGCCCATTTCCCTCACCGCGAACGCAGCCACGAGCAACTTGTCTTCGACGATCAACAGACGACAATTTTGTACACCCAGGTACTCGCCTTCGTAGAATACCGGTATCTCGCGCACGAACTCGAATTGTATACCCTGCTCGTTCAATTCGACTTGTGTCGCACGGCGATAGACGTGATGGAAAAATCCGGGACCAAGCTCGTAATGTACACAATGTAAACACTCATATAGACGACCAACGAGGTGAGGATATAGTAACATTGGATCATCAGGTATCTGCGGTTGCCATGTAAAATCAGGGCGACGTTGAGCATAAAAGTATGCATAGCGCTCAATCTCGACCTTGGGGTTACCAAAGTTAACCAGCAGCCCCACATCGGCGCCGCTCACTCGCAGGTAGGAGATAAGTTGGGCACGATGGAGTCCCGTCAATACCGGCACGACCTTGAGCTCCAAAAGCACCTTGCGCCCCACAACAATGTCGCAGTAATATCGTCCGACCTCCACACCCTTGTAATAGACGTGAAACTCCTTTTCCAGCGAATGTGATATTTTTCGCTTGGTGAGAGCAATGCTGACAGCTTTCTGGACATCCTTCTCTGGCAGTCCCGGCAACAGGTTGTTTCCAACGTGAAACAGTGCCCCTCTGATCTTGTAGGTCAGGTCAGCGTGTAAAAGTTTCGTCTCGTTCTCGCTCATTAT
>QMOE01000584.1 GCA_003648125.1 Chloroflexota bacterium | reverse complement strand
CATAACGGGAATTGCTGCCTCTGAACAGAAAGGCAGGTTTGGAAACCTGCCCTACAGTCAGCGCGATTTCCAATCGCGGCTACAGCGCGCAAACGCCCCGGAATATTGAAAAGATACGCAGGCTGAGTAGTTGCCAAGAATTTGTAAACGAGTTTTTCGGTGCTGGCGAACCATGCCCAAAAAACGCTCCTCGCAATGACGCGATGAGGATTGCTAGTACCAATGGGAATTGTAGCAGACGGTTGGTGCTTTGACAAGCTACCCAAGTTGCACAAAATCTGTGCTGTAGGTATAATGGCGGTTAACCGTTAGTGGTTCATCACTGAAATGGAGTTGATACATGAATCTAAAAGCGATGGGGAGAGTAGCAGCGTTGCTGCTATTGCTGATTTGTACAGCGTGTGGCTCGGCGTTCGTTACATCCGTCCCCCCCACGTCCGTCCCAGCCAGCCCTGCAGCCGCCGCCGCCCCAGTCACATCCACGCCTGTGCCCGCTACCCCCGTCCCGGAACCTTCCCTGGCTGCGCTGGTCAACGGGCAACCTGTCTACCAGGCTGACTATGAGCGCGACCTGGGGCAGTATGAAACCTCCTTGCTGGCGCGGGGGATTGACCCCAGCAGCCCAGAGGGACAGGAGAACCTGACCCAGGCCCGTGATTGGATCCTCAACGTGATGATTGAGCAGGTGCTCACCGAACAGGCAGCGGCAGAGGCGGGTATCGCCGTTTCCGATGCCGAGGTGGACGTCTATATGCAGGATATGATCGCCGAGAGCGGAGGCGAGGAAGCGTTCCAGGCCACGTTGACAGAATGGGGTGAAACATACCAGGACGCATGGCAAGAGGTACGTATGCAGTTAATTGGCATGGCGATGACGCAGCGCATCATCGAAGGTGTACCGACGACGGCCGAACACATCCACGCCCGTCACATCCAGGTGGATACCTCTCAAGAAGCGGAGCGCATTCTGTCTCAGCTCCAGGCCGGAGCTGACTTTGTCACTTTGGCCCAGGCATATTCTCAAGACTCGAACACCCGCGAAAGCGGAGGAGACCTGGGATTTTTCCCGCGTGGCATCCTGACGGCCCCCGAGTTAGAGGAAGCCGCTTTTGCCTTGCAGCCAGGTCAATTCAGCGGGGTAGTGACCACTGCATTGGGCTACCACATCGTGCAGGTCGTTGAGCGCGACCCGGCTCGCTCCGTTGACCCGGAAAGTCTACGCTTTCTGCAAGATCGGGCCTTGCAGGAATGGGTCGAGGGATTGTGGGCCAGTGCCGAGGTCCAGCGTTTCGTGGAAACAGCACCATGATACAGGGGCGGTGCAAGGAGATTGATAATGGGAAACAAAAGAGCCTCGCTTTTTAACGTTTTGACCTATGTGATGCTTGGCGCCACGGCATGTCTGGTGGTATTCTACACGCTTATTGGGTTCAATGTCTTTAACCCTTTCCCGCCTCTCACACTTGCCACCGTGGCCGAGTTGCCGACCGCGTCACCCTCCCCGGCCGGCCCGACACTCCCTCCTGTGTGGACACCGACGCATACTCCCACCATCACACCCACCCCAGGCCCCACGCATACCCGCACACCCACGCTCACCCCGTCGGTTACTCCTACCTTCCCTCCTACCCGCACTCCTATTCCTCCCACCCCCCGGGTCACTCGCTCTCTGTGGTCTTTTACCTATGAAGTGAGCATGAGATCGCCCCAGTACGGCTGTGGTTGGACGGGTGTGGCAGGCCACGTGGAGGACCTGGACGGCAATCCACTCATCGGCTACCCCGTGCATATCTGGGGAGCGGGTATTGACGTGGTCGTTCCCTCCGGCTCTAACACGCAACACAATACCGTCTACGGCAGTCAAGCCGCGTGGGAACAGTTCTTTGACTCTACCCCCAAGCCCATGGAAGTGCGGGTGCAACTCCACGATCCTTACAGAGACGATCACCTGCCCATTTCGGACATAGCAGTGATCAATTTTCCCGGGTACTGCGGCGCGGCCCTGGGCTATGTGACATTTACTCAGAACCACTAGGAGCAACGAGAGGTGGATAACGTGACAGACGAATGTGTAGCCACTGGAATTAAGGGGTTTGACGAGATGCTGGGCGGGGGCTTTTTGCCCAATTCGATGGTGCTGGTGCGCGGCGCGCCGGGGACGGGCAAGACCTCGCTGGCGCTCCAGTTCCTTCTCCACGGTGCGACCAGGCATAACGAATCAGGGCTGCTCATCTCTTTCGAGGAATTTCCCAGTTCTCTCCACCGTGACGCCGAATCACTGGGCTGGAACCTCAGAGACGTGGAGGAAAGCGGAAAACTGCACTTGATGTTCACCTCGCCAGAGGTATTCCTGTCCAGCCTCGAGTCTCCCGATAGCCGCCTCAACCGGTTAATCGTCAGCGCAAACATCCGGCGGCTGGCGCTCGATAGCATCTCCCACTTTGACCGCCTCACCAACGACGTGCGGGACTTGCGACACATCTATACCTCCGTGATGAACGGCCTGCGACGGGAGGGAATCACGGCGATGCTGCTGGGTGAGGAAGGGCGATCCGGGTATCGGCGCATTGCCAGAGGTGGTATCTCGTTCATCGTAGACGCAATTGTTATGTTGCGCTATGTAGAGATTGAGAGCGCCATGCAGCGCGCCATTGTGGTGCTAAAAATGCGCGGCTCTAACCATGCCAAAGAGATTCGCCGCTACGAGATTGGCCCCGGCGGCATAGAGGTCATGGATGTCTT
>QMOE01000583.1 GCA_003648125.1 Chloroflexota bacterium | reverse complement strand
TCAGCGTGACTCTTGTCAAGTGGCAAAAAGCTAGACGGGTGTGTACTTTGTAGTTGTACTTTGTAGGTCACGCTTGCAGCGCGACAGATCAAAGTCATCACGTATCTTCTCAAAAAGTTAGGGCATTTGTAGGCCGGATTGGTAATCCGGCTGGTCGGAATACCATTCCGACCTACATTCCCCCGGATTATTGAGATGATACGTCATCACGTTAAAAACGTGACCTACATTTTCGTCCCAAGTTAGCAACTCGAATTTTTGCACTGGGTGGTGAGGCTTGCCTGGGAGCGCGGGCGTCCCCGCCCGCATCTTTGCGGCCAGGATGGCCGCGCTCCGATAACCGCGTTCCGTGGCGCGCAAGAAAATGATGCACAGCCAAGCCGGGCTTTTCCCATAAACCCGGCTTTTGCCACAAGTCTCATCGCAGCGCGCTTGCTTATCCCTCCGGCGTCGGCGTGGGCGGAGACTGGATAAAATCATCGCGCGCGTCATTTACCATATGCGCCACGGCGAACTCGGCGACCCGCGCGTAGTAGGGCGACTGGGACGAGATGACGACGTAGCTGTTGTCGCTGGGGTCTTGGGCTCCCACGCGCAGGGTGATCTCCTCTTCGCCGGTCGTCAGCGTGACCACCGCGAGGGGCGCGTCCATCCCGTACTCGACCCGCTCCTCTTTGCCCAGAGGGGCCTGCAGATTGACCGTCGTCGCCCGCTGAAGCAGTGTGGTGACGGCTTCCTCGTTCAGGGTCTCGCCCACCGGTAGCCCCACCATCGTCCAGTTGCCAGCGGCGTCTTTGGTAAAGGTGAACGTGCCGCTTTCGTTTTCCAGCGTCATTTTGGTGACGTCATCCTGGTTGACCTGCAAGTACACCGTATCAACCCAGGCCGAAGCAGCAGCGTCGGTTTCCCAAGTAGTCATGTCCTCGGTCAGATAGGTCTCGTCCTGCCCATCCAGCCGAAAGTGAGTCGCGCCGTAGCTGGGCGACGATCCCAGGTAAAAGGTATGCTGCGTCCCGTCCGCCGTCTCCAGGTCAACGCGCCGCACAAAGTCGTCCTCGGCCACCTGGAGCCGCCTGTGGCTGGTGTCGGTGCGCGTGACCAGCCGGTCGGTGGTAAGGCCGGCGATCTTGGCCAGCAGCGGAGTGATTTTATCCGCCTGGGCGGGATAATCGTCCGCGCTGGGTAGCACCCAGCTTCCGCCGACCTGGCGCAACGTGATGCTGTTGCCATCCCCGTCCGTGATGGTCAAGGCGACGATGCCCCCGGCCTCGAGGTCCGGGAAGGCCAACTCGCTCTCGACCGCGGCCAAAGACTTGGGCCAAAAGACGACGACGCTGAGAATGATTTGAACGGCCAGAACACCGGCCAGGATTTGGTTATATCGTTTCATCGCTCCCCCTTACACAATTGTTCATTGCCAATTGTTCATTGTTCATTGTTCTGTCAATTGCATCGGTGGCTCGTTCTTGCGCCGGGCGCTCCACACCACGCCGATGACGATGAGCGACACCAGCGCGAGGACATAGTTGATCCCCTCCCAAAACGACTGCTGTTGATCGGTCATCGGCACCAACACCCGGGCGTATGTTCCTCGCGCCCGGATATCGAGCAGGTCCGTATCCTCCGTGGCCCAGGCGACACCGTTCTGCACCAGCTTGAGGCTGTTCAGGTAGCGGTCTTGCGTCAGCCGGGATGAGATGTCGAAAACGACGTCGTCCACGAACTCGGCGCTGCCGACGACGACCAGCCGGGCGCTGTCCGGCGAGACGTCAATAGTCCCGGCCACCGGTCCGGCGGCCGTTTCCGTATCCGTCATCACCTCGAATGGAGAGGGCTTGTCCTTGAAGAAACTCTCAAAGCTGCCCTGAACGGCGACGGCCAGCGGGTAAGATTGCTGATTCTCTCCCACCGGGAAACCCAAATCCGGGTAAATGTCAAAGTCGGGCAGGATATTGGTATCCTCTTGCGTCCAGGAGGCCGGGCTGGATTGGAGCAGTGTGGTGACTTGCCGGTCAGCGTTTTTGGCCTCGTCCACCGTGATGGGCGAAGCCCAGTTGAGCGTCACGGCTGGCAGGTTGGAGACAAGCGGGCTGCCAGAGGCCATGCCGTCGGAGCGCACGTCCACGAAGAAGGGGTAATCAACCGCCTGAATCTCTTGCATCGGCATGCCGCCCACGTTCCGCGTGACCGTCACGGGGAACGGCTCGTTCTGCGGGTCCAACACCAGCGAGTTCTCCACCTGGATGCCGTAGCTGGCGAGCATTTCTTGCAGGCTGCCTTCCAGCAGCTTGACCCCCAGCCCGCCGCTGAACTGGTCGAGCGTGATGGCATAGTTGCCGGCCGCCACGATGACCGCGCCGCCGCGCATCAAGTACTGGTCAATGGCGAAACGCTCTTGATCCGTCATCCCTTGAGGTGCGGCGATCACCAGCACATCCACGTCCGCCGGAACTTGGCCGTTGCTCAAGTCCATCTGCCGCACCTCGTACTCCTGGCGCAGAGAGGCGTCGAGTTGCTGCCAACTGGAGAGCGGTTGCTGCATCTGTCCGTACATATCCTGTGTAGGAGTGGCGGGAGGAGTCCACAGCCCCACCACCTGGAGGAAGCCGGAGGCGCTGCGCTTGAGCGCCGACTCGATGGCCTGGCGCACATCGGCCTCCATCAAATCGCCGGAGGGGTAGACCGCCTGCGCCTGGTCGCCGACTTGCAGTATCATGTGGAGATAGTAGCTATCGTTGGAAAATAG
>QMOE01000582.1 GCA_003648125.1 Chloroflexota bacterium | reverse complement strand
GTAGCCCCTGTTGTTCCGGCGAAAGGGGACGCGCAGTCTTCACATGGGCTGTGGGGGTGCGGTCGCCCAGTGCGCGCCGGAACGTCTCTACCCGTTCCATCTCGCTGCGCCCCAGTTCCCAGATGCGGTCGCAGAGTTGCTGCACCAGTGCGTCGTGCACCTCCGGCGGCGCCGCGCGGCTGATCACCAGGCCGCTGATCTCTATGACGGCGTCTAGCAAATCGGCGTGGGATTCGTCCACTGCCTGTTGCCGCAACCGGTGGGCGTCGGCGTGGGCCTCGACCAGGATACGTTCAACCTCGGCCTGTGTTTCTTGCAATAGTGCCTGGTGCTCGATCTCCGCCTGCTCCTGTGCCGTGGCGACGATGGCGGCCGCTTCTTCACCGGCGTGCGCCAGCCGCGCTTCCAGTTCGGTGCGCAGCCTGGCGGCCTCCTCGCGCTCCTGGGCCAACTCGCGGACCATCTGTTCTTTCTCAGCCGCGCGTTTTTCCACGCTGCGCATCACCGGCTGGAAGAGGAGGTAGTAGAGCGCCGCAGCCAGGATCAAAAAGTTGATGATTTGAAAAACGATCGTCCATACGTCCAGATTCAGCATCCGCTAACCCCCGGGAAAGAAACGGTCGAGCAGTGGATTAGCAAAGATCAAAATCAGACAGATCAGCAGCACATAGATCGCCGTAGATTCCAGCAGCGCCATTGAGATGATCAGCGTGGAGCGCAGATCGTCGGCGGCCTCCGGCTGGCGGGTCATCCCTTCCAGCGCTTTGAGCACTGCCCGTCCCTCGACGATGGCCGGGGTAAGCGTGCCTAGCAAGATAGCCACGCCCGATACGATGACGGTTGCTATGGTGATCAATACTCTGGGTTCCATTTCTGCCATTTGTTACCTCCATTCAGTTGTTTATTGTAATTGTCTACCGGGGTCAAGACGCAACGGGTGAAAAGCGGATAAGCGGATGACCAGGCAACAGATTAGTCTCGGCCATCGTTCTTATGGGAAAGCGCCGCTCCGTCTCAGCCCGTGGCGCCCATCCATCCGCTTATCCGTTACTTATCCGCTGCACCAAGCACGATGGTAAATGCTTACGTTTCATTGACTTCAGCGCCGATGTAGGTGGCGGCCAGGACGGTGAAGACGTAGGCCTGTAAGATGCCGGTGAGCATACTGAAGGCAATCAGCAGCAACGGCACACCCAGCGGTACCAGCATAAAGACGACCGCCACGATCAATTCAGTGCTGACGATGTTGCCGAAGAGACGCAGGCTGAGCGACAGCGTGCGGCTAACGTGGCTGATCAGTTCCATAGGCAACATAAAGATCGGCGAGGCCAGGTCTCTGAGGTAGCCCCGCAGCCCCTTGGCGCGGATGCCAAAGTAGTAGACCGAGAAGAAGACGACCAATGCCAATGCTACCGGCGTGTTGACGTCGCGCGTGGGGGAGACTACGAAGGGGACGATGCCGATCACGTTGGCGACAGCGATAAAGATAGCCAGCGTTCCCAGGAACGGCAGGTACGGCCCGGCGGGTCGCCCCATCACGCTGGATATGGTATCGTTCAGGAAATCAATCAGCATCTCCAATGCCTCTGGCCAGCGCCTGCCCGCCACGGCCGCTGCTCCCGCGACGATGGCCATCATGATCCAGGTCGAGACGATTGTGTCGCGCACTGGGATGCCAAAGATGGTGAATACTGTTTGAGGGAAAAAACCTTGCATATTTCACTCCTGGATTCGTGATCCGTTAATGTCCTGAATCCGTGTTCTCTGCACGCTGTAAACGGTTCCCCAGCGGGCCAGCCACAGCCCGGCGAAGGCCAGGAGGCCCGGCAGGACGCTGCGCTGTAGTGCCACGACCAGCAGGCCGGCGGTGAGGCCCAGGCGTAGCAGCGCCCCGCCCAGTATCCAGGCCACGGCGCGGCCAGATACGTCGGGGCGCAGGCGGGCCACCGAATTCCGCAGAGTCAGCCCGTTCAACGCGCCCACTGTCAGGCCGGCGAATAACCACAATGCGATCATTGGTCTGCTACCAGTTTATCAACTTGGCTCACTGGTGAAAATCGTCACCCCGTCACCATCCACCTGCAAGATACCCGCCTCCAAGTCCAGCGCGTGCTCGCCCGACCCGTCGGCGTAGCGCAGCGGCGCGGTGACAGTCTCGGCCAGGAGCGGCGCGTGGCCGGGGTAGATGCCGATGCCGCCGCCGTCGGCCAGGCGCACCTGCACCCAGGCCACCCCCTCTACGTCGAGCAATGTCTTGGCCGGCGTCAACACCATTAGACCTAGTGACTTGATCACCCCTTGTCCCCTTGTCCCCCTGTCTCCCCGTCTCCCCGTCTCTCTTCCGCCTCCTCTATCGAACCAATCATATAAAACGCCTGCTCCGGCAGGTCGTCGTGGCGGCCCTCCAGGATCTCGCGGAAGCCGCGCAGTGTCTCGGCCAGCGGCACGTGGCGGCCGGGCATCCCGGTGAACGGTTCGGAGACGAAGAACGGCTGGGTGAGGAAGCGTTGCACCCGCCGCGCCCGGTTGACTGTCTGGCGGTCCTCCTCGCTCAGTTCCTCCATCCCCAGGATGGCGATCACGTCCTGTAGTTCCTGGTAGCGGGCCAGTAGCGCCCGCACCTCCGTGGCGACAGCGTAGTGTTCCTCCCCCACGCCGGCCGGTGTGAGCAACGCGCTGTTGGATTCCAGCGGGGCAATGGCGGGATAGAGCCCCAGGCTGGCCTGGCGGCGCGAAAGAATGGTCGC
>QMOE01000581.1 GCA_003648125.1 Chloroflexota bacterium | reverse complement strand
GGATGGGCCACGGCGTGGGCGTGGGAGTGACTGTGGGCGTGGGCGGGGTGGAGGAGATAAAAGCCTGCCGTGTCACGTGCACCATCCCGAAGCAGGCGAAGGCGACGACGCCCAGCACGACCACGCCCAGTGCTGCCTGCACCCAGATGTTCTTCAGCCAGGGCTGGTAAGGAGTTTTGCGTTTTTCCTCGTCCATAGATTTTCCCTTCATCACTGATTAGTCACGCTTGCAGCGTGACGGGCTGGCTTGAGCGATTTGTTACGTTAAAAACGTGACCTACTCTGACTGCCGGTACAGCGTCTGCAAGGTGAGCGCGTCCACCTCCAGATTGGGACTCTCGCAGATCACCGTCCCGCCGATGTCGAAATCGCGCCAGACCTGCACCAACTCGCGATAGCGCAGGTCGGCATCGGCCAGGTTGAGGTGCTGTCGTTCCCCTTTGTCCGTGTACTCGATGCCGGAGACGTGGATGTGCATGTCGTCCAGAGCGGCGCGGCCCAACCCCTCCTCGATCAGGTGCAGGACGTGGGCGAACTCCTGCGGAGAGTTGTAAGCGCCGCCGGAGCGGGCGTGCAGGTGAGCGAAGTCCACGCAGGGCAGCACGCCGGGCACCTCGCGGCTGAGAGCAACCAGCTCCTCGATGGTGCCGAACTGGGAGGGCTTGCCCGTCGTCTCCGGGCGTAGCATCACTCCGTTGTCCTCCTCGCGCAGGATGGTGGTGATCTCCACCATGTGCTCTTTGAGCCGCTCGTACACCACCTCCGGCGGGTCTTTGTGATAGAAAGCGGGGTGGAAGACGATGTTCCGTGCCCCGGCCAGCCAGCCCTTGCGCGCGGCGGCCAGTACTCGTTCGCGGCTGGCGATGACGATTTTAGGGTCGCGGGAGTTAAAATTGATGTAGTAAGGAGCGTGGACGCTGAGCACGACATCGTGCTCCTGAGCTGCCGCCTTGATCTCGGCTGCTTTCGCGTCGCCGATGCTCACTCTTCGTACCCAGGCCAGTTCCAGGCAGCCCAGCCCCAGGGCCCGGATCCGCGCGATCCCATCGGTGCTGTGTCTCTGGGGTGTGCTGCGGGGAATGCCCGCCGTGCCAAAACGCAGTTTGTCCATGAATTACCTCCGGGCTTATTATACCCGCGCCCATCCTGCTGTCAATCGCCTGTTATTGTTTATGAGGAACGACTACCGCAGGCGCGCCCGCAAGAAGTGCCAGGCCGACCGAGCTAGCCAGCGATAGCTCTGCGCCGCCGAATCGGCCTGCCAGAGGTACTCCAGCACCCCCCACCCGCGCCGTTCACCCATCTCGAATTCGGCCAGGGCCTCGTTGAGCAGGGTGCGCCGGTCGGCCATGGGAAACACGGTGAGGGAGCGGGCCTGGGCATGATGGATGCGCCCGGCGGCGTCCTCCAGACGCAGCCTCACCGCCATCTGCGTCCGGCCATCCGGGGCATACTCCGTCTCGATGTGCGCCCCGACCAGCCCCTGGGTTCGCTCGCCGTCGAAGACGAAGCCGTTCACAGTTACTTCCTGGCCGGCCTGCACCCGCCACACGTTGAAGGCCCACGGCGGCGATTCACCGTCGGCAGGGAACACGCCGGTGATCCACTTCCATTCGTCGGGCCGCGTCCAGTCGCGTACTCCCCAGGAGTGATCGCGCAGGCCCACGCCCCGCACGTCGAAGCGCTGGCCGCGCAGCGTGATGGCACCGCTCACGGTGCAGCCCTGTTCGTAGTGCCGTCCGGCGACGAAAGGGGGCAGTGCGGTCGCGCTATTCGCGTAGTCATAGTCAAATGGAGGATGAAAGCCGCTGAAGGTCAGTTCCGCCTGGCAACGGCCATCCTCCAGGCAGAGCGTCCAGCGGTGCAGAGGATCGAGCATGGTGTACGAGAGGCCACCCAGCGTCCAGTGTTGCCAATCCCCCCGAAAGGGGACGTTGCGCCGGGGATACAGGTGGGCCAGCTCAAGCCGGGCCCGCCGGCGGAACAGCAGGAAGCCCGCATCGGCCAGGCCCTCGTTAGGCCGAAAGCCCATCGTGGAGAAGCCACTCAACCCGGCACGCTCGTCGTGGAAGAAAAAGTAGTGGCTCTCTCGCCAGAGAGGTTCAGAGCCGGGCTGGTGTTGGAGTTCGTCGTTGGGATGGATCATCGTCGCTCCTGTGGCACACTGAGTGCGTATGGGAAGCGTGGAAAACAGCTCTCCGCTTGTGCCGCTTTACCTGCCAACAGGCTGTGATGCGTGCTGCGTGTTCCGTTCCACCATTACGCACCACGCACCACGCAACACGTCCTGGAGGGTCAAAAGTGCACATCGAGCTTGACTTTGTTTTCTTCGATCTCGCTAGGAATTCAAGGAGACGATTCCCCGGTTTCCGTCCACGGTGATTACCTGCCCGTTGTGGAGATGGCGGGTGGCATCGCGCACGCCGGTTACCGCCGGAATGCCGTACTCGCGAGAGACGATTGCCCCGTGAGAGAGCATTCCTCCTGTCTCCAGCACCACCCCGCCTGCCGAGATGAACAACGGAGTCCAGGCGGGATCGGTGTTCACAGTGACCAAAATCTCCCCGCGCTGAAACTGATACGACTGTGCCAAGTTGGAAATGACCCGCGCCGGGGCGGTGATGCGGCCGGGACTGACCCCCACGCCGCGAAGGAACGCCCCCGCTGGCAGGAACGACGTACCCTCAAAGCCGATCTCGCCGCGCAGAAACGTTGGCGGCAAAGTCGCGCCGTAGGCCGCGTACTCCTC
>QMOE01000580.1 GCA_003648125.1 Chloroflexota bacterium | reverse complement strand
ACATCCTTGATACTTACGAAGCGGTCGAGGACACGCTCTACGTGGAGGAGCGTGAGGGGCGAGTATTGACCTTCGAGCGTCACCTCAAGCCACTAGAGCGGCTCACCGGCCCACCCGCCGGTCGCTCGTTGCTGGACGTGGGCTGCCACACCGGGGTATTTGTCGAGATTGCGGCCCGTCACGGCTGGGATGCCTGGGGAGTGGAGCTTTCTCGCTGGGCGGTGGAACAGGCGCAGGCGCAAGGGCTGCACGTAGTACAAGGGACACTGGAGACAGCGGATTTGCCGGAGGCGCACTTTGACGTGGTGACGATGTGGGACGTGATCGAGCACCTGACCGACCCCCACAGGGCGCTTCGGCAGGCCTACCGGCTGCTCAAGCCGGGCGGCCTGGCGGTGGTACATACGATTGATATTGATAGTCTCTTTGCGCGGCTGATGGGGGCGCGCTGGCCGTGGCTGATGGAGATGCACATCTATTACTTTTCGCGGCGCACGCTGCGGGCGATGTTGGAAAAGTGCGGTTTCCAGGTGCTCAGCGACCGACCCCAGGGGCGCTACCTGCGCTTGGGTTATCTGATGAATCGGGTGGGCGCGCTGATGCCGCTCGTGGGCCGGCCGGCCGAGTGGGCGGTGACCAGGTTAGGGCTGCGCGGCGTGGCGGTGCCAGTGAACCTGGGTGATTTGTTCACGGCGTACGCGCGCAAGCCTGATGTCTGATATCCGCAGAAGGTGATTATGTCTGTCTCAGGCCAGAACCACTCACGTATCGCCGAGATTCTCCGCGTGGGATTGCTCCTGCTCCTCTTGACCCTGATCGGCTTTGCGGTCTGCACCCCCTGGTTTGGGCTGGTAGGGGACGATTGGTGGTTTTTCGCTCATCTATCGGATGGTCAGTTCCCCTCCGCGCTGCTCTACGAAAATCCCCAGCGTCCCCCGGTGCCTTATATGTGGATGGGCCTCTGGCAATTGTTTGGGTTGCGGATTTGGGCTTATTACCTCTTTGATTTTTCCGTCCAGTGGATCGCCGCCGTCGCGGTCTTTGCCATATTCAGGGACATCCTGCGCTGGCGTCTTTTGGATAGCGTCACAGTTGCCGCCATATTCCTGTTGTACCCATCGGACACAGCTCACCTGTACCTGCCTGTGCTTTCGGGACGCGTGTGCATGATGCTGGTGGCCGTCGCCGCTTACCTGTGGCTGCGGGCCTGGACATCGTCCGTGCGGCCTGTCCCGCTGATCGTCGCCAGCCTGGTCTTGATGGGCCTGGCCCTCTTTTCGTATGAGACGGGTGTAGTGATGTTGGCATTATTGCCGCTGCTCCTCGCTCGCATTGCCTGGCGCGGATTTCGCGCCTGGCTGGCCCACGCAGTCCCGTGCGGCTCGTTGCTCCTCGTGTATCTGGCGTTCCGCCTGTGGATTGACCGCGCCGCCGCGCAACGGGCGGACGCATTTTACGTCTCGCTCAAACTAACCCCCGCCTGGCTGCGCGCTCAGATTCAAGCCCTCCCCGCGGCCACGACGTGGAACGGCTGGCTGTATGCGCTAAAGGCCATGCTGAACCTGGGTTTGGTCGAGTCTGCGGTCGCGTTGATCTTGTTGATGGCCCTATTACTGCTCGCGCTCAAGTGGCTGCTACGGCCCGCTACGGCCGCATCCAGGAATTGGCGCGGAAACCTGGCGCTCATTGGCGTTGGATTTGCTCTCTCAGCGGTTGCGGTAGCGCCGATAATCGTCTCTAGCTTTGCACTCCAGAACGTGGTCGGCACACTGGATGGACGATTCGTGCTGGGCGCGGCCCTGGGGCACGGCGTTCTCATCACGGGGATATGCGCCTTGCCCGGCTCCATCCTGCCGTTGAGCGGCAAAGGACGGGCCATGCTGCGCGAGATGTTGATCGTCCTGCTGCTCGCCGTTGCCCTGCTCGGTGGTTTGGGTGTGCAGAAACAATATGCTCGGGCCTGGCGCACGCAATTGGACACGGTGCGCGCGCTCCAGAATTACTCGCCAACCTTTGACGATGACACGGTGATTCTGCTACTGGACGTCCCGACCGGCCCGTTCGACGTCCGTTTCTACTACCCGTTCACCCAACTGGTGCGCCGCTTTTACGCCAATCCGACCCTGCACGTGTTGCCCTGGCAGCAGGGCTTTGCGCCCGCCGATCAGCTATTGGCCTTGGGTGAGAAACATATCGTGGCAGTCACCGATGTTGTTCGCAAAGATACGTTACGCTTCGACTATGACCACGTCATCGCCTTCCGGGTAGAACCCGATGGCGGATTGCAGCCGGTTCAGGTGATTGATTCTCGTTATCTCTGCGGCGATACGTGCGGGGATTTGTCGTTCGCGCTGCCAGAGGGCTGGATGCCAGCTCACGACCCGGTCAATCTCGATTACACTCTGCGTTCCACTGCGGCCGGTGGTTCGGCGTATCTGGATTGGAGAGCGTTTCTGCGCTCGCAACTGGATTTTGTCGGCGCGGTCGAGTTACCTTGACCGATCCCGCCGCTGTCCAGTTCTCTTTACAGAACAGGTAAATAGACAGGATTTACAGGATGAACAGGGTAAAACCAGCCAAGAATCCTGGAAATCCTGTTAATCCTGTCCAAAATTGAGGCATTATGCCGCCACTTTTTTAGAACTGAACAACCCCTGCCGTATCCAGTTACGTTATTTGCGAGGATGTTGTAGAACGGGATGGTTATCCCAAAATGAGCGAGATAGCAGAACAGCGCGTAGATTGGCTTTT
>QMOE01000579.1 GCA_003648125.1 Chloroflexota bacterium | reverse complement strand
GCTTACCAGCCCACTTGTCACACTCGTCACCCAGACCTGATTCGTATCTGGGTCGAGCGCGATGCCTTCCTGGGGGTAACTGGCGATGTCCAATGGCACGGGATCGCCCAGCGTCGGCCAGCCGTTGGGGATTACGAGGAGTTGGTCATACCTCCCGAACTTGCTGGAGGCGACGAGGAACAGACGTCCCTCTGGCCCCACGTTCGGGTTGACTGTGATGGCCCAGAGACCAGGCTTCTCGCCGTCATTGTACCGGACGTCCATGATGCCCAGCAGCTCGTCCGTCTCACCATCTATGACGGAAAGGCGCGCCTCCGCAATACTCGTCGCGTAAACCAGATTGCGGGTGGTGTCCACCGTGATGCCAAAGGCATCAAATAGATGGGCGCTGATGCGAGTCGTTTCGTGCGTGTCGCCGCGTATCAGGGTCACCTGACCGTTGAGGTCATGGTTGGCGATGTAGACCTTGTTGGTGACAGGGTTGACGGCGATGTGAGACGGCGCGGCAAAGTTGGTCAGCGCGCGTTCGAGCGTCAAGTTAGTGGCATCGTAGACGCTCACCGTGTCACTGCCAAAGTTGGAGACGTAGACCCGGTCGTTGGCGGGATTGTAGGCCACGCTGCGCGGCCCATCGTCAGTCGGCAGGTCGGCCAGCGTGGTGTAAGTTTCACCGTCGAGTACCACTACTCGATTGGCAGCGGAGCGGATGGCCCAAATGCGATCATGGTCGGGATCATAGGCGATGGCGAAAGCAGGCGCGGGCGTCAGGGTCTCGGTGATGACAGTCAAACTGGCGGTATCTATCACAGTCACGCCATTGGCATGAGCGACAAAGGCCCGCTGTCCTGTTGTGTCCAGGGCCACCCCGTATGCCTCTGGCCCGGTGGCGATCTCGGCGACCAACTGCGGGAAGCAAGTGGGGTAGTTACACAGCACCAGCGGGAGGTAACTTTGGGCCGGGTTGACCATTGTGGTGAAGCACATCTTTTGTTGATTGCTATCCCAACTCAGGTAGGCGCAGTTTACCAGCGGCCATCCCATCGTACCGGCGGTCACTTGGGCCGCAAAGGTCGTGGTGATGCGGTCGCCAGGCGCCAAGTCCTCCACCCACATCTCACTCAACGGGCCACAGTTCCAGACCCCGTTGCCGTCATCGTAGGTACAACTGCCGGGAACGAACGTGGAGCTGTTGGGGATGGCGTCGGAAAGGGCCACGCCAGGCGCGGCGTCCCCGGTGTTCACCGCGACGATGGTATAGGTAATCACATCGTTCATTGATGCAAACGACGGCCCCGTCTTGTATGAGGAAGTGAAATCGGCAACACTTGGGGCCAGAGTGGTCACAAAGCCCCGTTGGGCATCCGAGATGAACGGCACCAAAACTACCAGTCCGGCTCCCACCAGGGCTATTGTGGTTCCAGCAATTACCCGAGCTAATTTTCGTCTACACATTGTATGTCTCCGTCTACTCCCGCATTGATGCGGCGTAGTTAGCGTGATAGCCCTGAATACAAGAACGGGACAACTGGCGCCCCGCCCCTCCGTCTCCCCTATCAGCCTGGACAATGCGGCTGTGGCTGATCCGCATTGTTGGCGACCTCTTTCTCTATTCATCAACAAGTATGTTGTGGCACACAAAGACTCGGCTCAGTAACCCCTCCTTTATTATTATACAGGTTTTCCATCCACTCTGGGTTACAATTTTGTTACAGGAAAGTGGTTGGTAAGGGGGTGAATTGATGAAGCTGATAGTATGCCTGCTCATATTGTCCGTGATTTTCACGTTTTGATCAACTGACCTACCCACTCGCGCAGCCTTTGCGTGCTTGACTGCGTGGGATCGGGGCTGTTTTGACAATCTTTACGACGTTTTCAATACGCTATTTGGGGCATTTTGGGAGACCAGTCGCATTTATTTCAATTGTTGAGGAACGTTACCCATTGTTGCCAAAAGCCTGGCTTTTTCTCATTACAATGTTAGCAGGCATTGCTCGGGTTGTCATCCGTAAACCTACGTAATTTACGCGCAAAAAGACCCCGTATCGAAATACGGGGCCGGCGAGAGGTATGAGCAGGTCTTGTACTTGCCAGGAGCGCGGCGACTTGTAGCGTAGCGTAATCTTTCTTCCGCTGGGCAACGCGCAAATTTTCCCGACGATATCGACACATCACCATTGATTGGATTGAAACGCTCCGCCCACCAAAAGCAACTACTGCTATTACGGAACGTGAGCTATTCTCAATTGATGAGGTTCGGAAAGTGAAACTGCGGCGGTCATCGCTCTGATCCGGTCGCCAAAACACGCCGATGCCAGTTGCCGGGAGCTGGCTTTGGCCTTGCAGGCAGGCCCCGTACCTACGTATGTCTCGCATGTGACCGTTTGGCAGTACGAACGAGCGCTGAACTGCAATGGCCCACGCGGGCGCATTTACGAGTTGGAGGAGCGTAGGGGAACCCTTTCGAGGCTCTTCGGCGCGTGAGTAGGGCGCGTTTCCATACGCGCCAAATTTCTGTGTCCGGCGGCAGGCGCGCTATTTTAGCCCTCCCACCGCCTCCACCATATCCGCCTCGTTGGGCTGCGTATAGATCGCCGTCGTGCCCACGTTGCTATGGCCCAGCAGCGCCGCCACCGTCACCAAGTCCGCCTCGGCCTCGCGCAGCAGCCGCGTGGCAAAGGTGTGGCGCAGCAGGTGCGGTGTGATCTCCACCCCCGCATCTTTCCCCAGTGCCGCCAGCCGCATCTGCATCCCCCGCTC
>QMOE01000578.1 GCA_003648125.1 Chloroflexota bacterium | reverse complement strand
CCCCACAGTTCGGCCCGTCGTAGAGAATTATCTGCCCCGGAGAGGAGTTGTTCATACCTATGCTTGTATCCCAAATATCCACTATGCTTGTCCCAGCAGGGTCATTGATGTTGTCACTCTCGTTGGCATAAATCAAATAACCGTGCGCAGGGACAGTTGTGGTTATGGAGCCATCAGCGTCGGAGAAATTGAGGCATATTCCCGTATCCGCTCCATAAATTGACCAGTTGCCGATGTCAATGGAAGAGTCAGTGTTGTTGTAGAGTTCAATCCACTCGTCATAAGAGCTGGCTGCTGTGCCCATCCACGCCACTTCGTTGATCACCACGTCGCCCGCGTTAGCCGTCGTCGCGCGGAGCGGCGCTGGGGCGGGCGCCGGATTTACCTCCGCTGCCCGCGCATCTGTACGCAACCCGCTCACCACTGCCGCTACCATCAGCCCGCCCAGCAGGCAGGCGATTGTCAACCACATTGCTCGTCTCATCGTTTGCCTCCTATTACACCAGACGTAGCCGCGCTTTCCATAGCGTGCTGCGAGGTATGGAAACCTCGCCTACACTGTCCTACGCGATCTCGACTTCCTCTGCCTCGGCGATCATGTCCGCCTGGCGCTGGGCCTCTACCGAATCCTGGCCGGGCCGAGGCTGCGCCTTTTGCCAAAAATAAATCCCGCCCAGCGCCGTCAACGGCAACGCCACTGTCAATCCCAGGAACCACAACGGATTCAGCCGAGGTTGAGCCGAGAAGCGATCCAGGTTGAACAAAATCAGCGCCACCGACGTCCAGACGGTGACAAAGTTGGGGATGGCATCGCCGGAGTGAACCAATTTCAGACCGGGCGACCGCTTTTTGGTCAAGGGCCAAAAGAGGTTGCTGCCCATATAGCCCAATTGATCCTCCAACACGTGCCCGGCAAAACCTATCCCGGTCACCAGTCCGGCCCACAATCCCGTGCTCCAACCGGCGACCAGGCCGACGAACAGCCCCATCAGCGCGCCGATCACCGCCGCAAGCGTCAGGCTGTGGGACCAGCGTCGGTGCCAGTCCAAAAAGTGGACGTAGAGCTGGTCCCCCTCGCGCTCAAAGCGGAAGGATGGCCCGCTGAAAATGTTGACTTTGTACTCGGAGCTGTAGGTATGCACCAGCGGCAGGCCCAGCTTGCGCCGCGCTTCGGTCGCGTCCTCCGGCTCCGAACCCGGCAGGGGTACCTGTCCGGTGTTGACCAGTGGGCCGATGCGCACACTCACTTCTCCGTTCTCCGGGTCAAAGCGGATAGCGTACTCGCGCCACAGGTCGGCGCCCAGCTTGATGGTGTGCGCCATCACGTTCTGCGACTTGCTTTCTTCGTAGGCCCGGCGCATAGCGCCAGCTAGCGCGTCCGCGATGGCCTCGGCGTTGGGTTCGGAACTGGGGTCAATCTCGAGGTCGTATTTTTCAAAATAGCGCGCGAACTTGAAATCGAGCGTATCTGGCAGGATGCCGCCGATGCCGCCCAGCATTGGCAGGAGCGATCCTTCCGCCGCGGCCTGAACGATTTCGGGGAAAAACGTTGCCAGGGCCACGCCCGTTACAAAGTGCGAGATTCCTTTCACTTTCCTCTCCGTCTCACATTAGAGTTTTAGAAGGCCCACAGCAGTGCCATCACGGCGCAGATAGCGGTGATGACTAGCGAGATGACAAACGTCGTGCGGATCACCTGCGCTTCCTCGCCGATGCGGTCAATGCTGGCCGCGGCGTTCTGCAACTTGGCCGGCGAGATGACGCTCGCCAGTCCCCCGCCGATCCCGCTGGCGGCGGCGACCAGCAGTCCCAGCGCGCCGATGCTCTCCGCCGTCGAGAGATGCAGTCCGGTCAGCATGGCGATGGACGAGGTCTCCGACCCGCTGATGAACCCGCCCAGCAGTCCCAGGAAGGGGGCGGCCAGGGGATAGAATCTACCAAAGGCCTGCGCTGAGGCCTGCGCGATGACGTGTACCATGTTGCGGCTGGCGTCCACCAGTTGCCAATCGGCTCCCTTGCCAGAGTGGTTGATGACAAAGGCAATGGCAAAGAACACCGCTGCCGCGAACACCGGGCGCGGCGCTCGTTTGAGCCACTTGTGCAGCGATGTGTCGAGTTGCGCCCGCGTCGCTTTGAGGAAGGGGAGCGCCAGGGCCGTGCTCACCAAAATCCAAAAATAAGCCTGCCAGAACAGACGTATCTTTTCCGGTGCGCCGGGGATGATCTCGACCGGCATCGCCAGCTTTTTGAACGTCAGGTCAAAGAATGGCAGGAATGGAGCGTTGAACAGCAGCGAGGCGGCGGTCAGAATGAGCCAGGGGGAGACGGCCGCCCACAGCGACATTCTCCGCTCGGCCTTTAGATCGTCCTGGTTCAGCTTGCTGCGGTCAATCAGCGTCCGTCCGGTCAGTTTGAGGTAGGCCAGCATGACCACCACGACACCCGCCCCGGCGGCGATGCCGGTGAGTGTGATCAGCCCCATCTCGTTCATGGCGATGGCGATGAATCCAGCGGTCAGCCCGGCGATGAGGGTAGGGATCGCCCCGCGCCACATCATCTTCCACTTGCCGACGATGTACAGCATGCCAAAGGCGATACAGGTGCTGATGACGGGCATAAAGCGGGCGAAATAGTGTCCCACCTGGGCCACCGGCTGGCCGACAAAGTTGGCAAAGACGACCACCGGGATGCCCAGCAGCGCGTAGGTGCAGAGTGCGTCGTAGCCGATGGCCGGCAGGGCGATGGCGGCGAAGGAGGAGT
>QMOE01000577.1 GCA_003648125.1 Chloroflexota bacterium | reverse complement strand
CCAACACTGATGTACTCAAACCCGGCCACGTCTTCACCTGCGAGCCAGGGTTGTATTACCCCGACCGGGGCTTTGGCATGCGCATCGAGGACGTGATCTGGATTGACCCCGATGGCGGCGTGCATAACCTGACCGACTTTCCAAAAGAGTTGGTGGTCGAAATTTGAGAGGAGAAGGCTGTGAACGAAGAGATGATCACGGGAGCATCTGTCCTTGACGATACTCACGTGGAACTCGATAAAGCACTGCCGGAAGGTTTCGGGCAGCGGCTACGGGTACACATCACGTCATTGCGTCCGGCGCAGGATCACACCCTGCGCGAGCGCCAGGCCGCGTATCAGGTGCAAGTTGCTACCGAAACTCGGACCCGAATCGTGGTCAACACCAGGCAAGCGATGATTGCTGCCAACCAGTTCATCGTTGAACACCTGCCTGATCGTTTCTCTGCTGGCCTGCCCAAGTTAGTGCTTTTTCCGCTCAGGCCGCTCTGGCTCGTTCCGGTACATCTGACCTATCCCGGCAAGGGCGTGATAGGAGAAGTTGGGATGTTGGCTGTAGACGGGGACCATCCGGTCATTGTGGGATGGACACCAGCGGAGGAGATGGAGGACTTGGCTTGCCAACTCTACAAAGAGAGCCGGGATGAAATCGAAATTGCCTTTTCGTAGGCAGGAGCACCCCTATTCCTGTACGGTGGCCTGCCTGCGGATGCTTCTGGCCTACCACGGTGTCGAGATGGATGAAGCAGAACTGCGCCACAGGTGCAAGACGCGAGAATTTGGCACCTATGCCAGAAACGTCGTGGCGTGCGCTCGTGAGTTGGGTTTCACCGCGACCATTGAACATCTATCGCTGGTGCAATTGCGCCCCATGATTGATCAAGGAGTTTTTCCTATCGCTTACATCAATATGTTTCCTACCAGCCTGCTACCATACGTTCACACAGTCATCGTGGAAAACTACGGGACCGACTGGTTGCTGCTGGTTGATCCCAACACCGGGCCGTGGGAGATTCGAGAGGCTGATTTTCTGGAAGCCTGGGGGATACATGGTAACATGGCACTTGTCTTACGGATGGTGGTAAAATGACTCGTATCCTCGCTATCGAAACCTCCTGTGACGAGACCGCCGCCGCCGTGGTCGAGGACGGGCGGCACATTCTCTCCAACGTCGTTGCCTCACAGGTCGAATTGCACGCCCGTTACGGCGGCATCTTTCCCGAAGTTGCCTCTCGCGCCCACATCGAGGCCATCGTGCCCGTGATTGAGCAGGCGATGCGGGAGGCCCACGTCGGCTTTGATGACCTGGGTGCCCTGGCCGTGACCTACGGCCCCGGGCTGGCGGGCTCGCTTCTGGTGGGAGTCAATGCGGCCAAGGGACTCGCGCTGGGGCGTGGTCTGCCGCTCGTGGCGGTCAATCACCTGGAGGCGCACGTCTACGCCCACTGGCTGGAGGTGGAAAGCGAGGGCGCCGCAACTCTTCCTCCGCTTTCGGGGGAGGGTGGGGGGGGGCTGTCCTTTCCACTATTGGCACTCATCGTCTCCGGCGGCCACACCGAACTGATCCTGATGCGCGACCACGGCCAATACGAGTACCTGGGTGGCACACTCGACGATGCCGCAGGCGAGGCCTTTGACAAGGTGGGGCGGCTGCTGGGGCTTTCCTACCCCGGCGGGCCGGCAATTGAGAAAGCGGCCCAGGATGGCAACCCGGAGGCCTGCCGCTTTCCCCGCGCCTGGCTGGGCGGTAATTACGACTTTAGTTTCAGCGGGCTCAAGACCGCCGCGTTGCGCGTGGTTCAGAAACGTAACATTCCGCCCCAGGGCCGCCTTTTGGCCGACTTGGCGGCCAGTTTCCAGGCGGCGGTGGTGGATGTCCTATCGGCCAAGACGGCGCGGGCGGCGGCCGAGTTCGGCGTGACGGCTGTGGTGCTCTGCGGCGGCGTCTCGGCCAACCTGTCGCTGCGGACCGTAACCACGGAGCGGGCCCGCGTGCCTGTTTACTACCCGCCGCTAATCCTCTGCACCGACAACGCGGCCATGGTAGGCGCCTGCGCTCACCGGCACTTTGTCGCCGGCCGGCTGGCCGGCTGGGATTTGGACGTCGTACCTGGGCTGCGGTTGGTGTGAAATCAATGAACAATGAAACAATGAGGCAATGAACAATGAACGATGAAGCAGTGAACAATGAACGAATTCGGCCGCTGGCGCTGGGCATTGTCTGGCGTGGCGATGAATTGTTGGTCTTTGAGGGATATGACCACAGCAAAGACGAGACCTTTTACCGGCCGCTGGGCGGGGGCATCAAGTTCGGGGAGCACGGTCGGCAGGCGCTGCGACGCGAGTTCCGCGAGGAACTGGGCGTCGAACTCACCGACGTTCGCTACCTGGCTACCACGGAGAACATTTTTACTTGCAACGGCCAGCGCGGCCACGAGATCATTTTGCTCTACGAGGCGACTCTGGCCAACCCATCCTTCTACGAACGAGAAACCTTTGAGGTGCACGAGGAATGTGAACTCTTGACGGCATGTTGGATGCCGCTGCGCAAGGTGCAGGCGGATGGTTTGTTGTTGTATCCTGATGGGCTGTTGGAACTGCTGACGGGTAGGGAGGCGACAGAGTGAGACTGCGTGATCTCCTGCGCAACACCGCATTGGTTACCTGTAACCTCCTGCGCTTCCTGCGCCGCAAGGGGATCGACTGTGTCGTTCTGCCTATGCGCGGCCCTTACCCGGAACTGACGTCCCGGCGTGACCCACT
>QMOE01000576.1 GCA_003648125.1 Chloroflexota bacterium | reverse complement strand
CTCCAGCGGGCCGATCTGAATCCACTGGAGGAGGCTATGGCCTACCGCCAGTTGACCGCAGAGTTCGGGTTGACGCAGGCGCAGGTGGCCCGGCGGGTGGGCAAGAGCCGGATGGCGGTCTCCAACACACTGCGACTGTTGAAGGCGACCCGGCCTGTGCAAGAGGCGCTGATTGGGACAAAGATCAGTGAGGGACACGCCCGCGCGCTCCTGAGCCTGGAACAAGCCGAGGCACAGGAAGCCGCCCTCAAGATTGTCCTGGAGCGCAAGTTAAACGTGCGCCAGACCGAGGCCCTGGTACGGCAGTTGCTTGGCCGACGAAAGGAAAAGCAGCCGACGCGGGTACCCTCACCGGAGACACGGGCACTGGAGGCTCGCTTTCGCGAGACGTTGGGCACCAAGGTGAACCTGATGCGCAGCGGTAAAAAGGGCCGCATCGTGATTTACTTTTACTCCGACGAGGAATTGGACGCGCTCTATGAGCGCATCGTCGGGAGTGGATAACCCCGGCCACTGACATATCCGCTCAATACCCTGGGGTAGACCGGATTGTCATTCCGAATTGCCTCACCCCAACTTTTTGAAAAAGATACCAGGACGAGTTGCTAACTTGGCCCAAATCCCACGTTACGCTCAATCGAGGAGGAGGAACAATATCTAAAGACATCTACCGCCAACTGGCCCGGCGGCTGGACGCCATCCCCAATGGTTTTCCTGCCACCGAGAGCGGCGTCGAACTGCAACTCTTGGCCAAGATCTTTAGGCCGGATGAGGCGACGCTGGCCGGTGCGATGCGCTTGACCCGTGAGCCGTCCGCCGACATCGCGGCCCGCGCCGGCGTGGACCCAGACACGGCCTACCGCACGCTCAAGGATATGACCCGCAAGGGACTGATCCGCGCCAAACGAGATAAAGGACAACTCACCTTTGGACTGATGCCCTTTGTCGTCGGTATCTACGAGGGACAGTTGCCCCGCATGGACGTGGAACTGGCTGAATTATTCGAGCAGTACTATCGAGAAACGCTGGGTGGTGTCATCGTCCACGACACGCCCGCCGTCCACCGCGTCATTCCCGTCGAGGAGGTGATCCCCTTTGACCTGGAGATTTTTCCCTGCGAGCGGGCCTCCGAACTGCTGGAAGAAGCCAGGTCGTGGGGCGTGCGCGCCTGCATCTGTCGCGTCCAGCAGCGACTCATCGGCAAAGGGTGTAACCATCCGGTCGAGAATTGCCTGGTTTTCGCGCGGGCCGAAGGCGTTTTCGATCACAGCGAGGTGGATCGGGCCATTACCAAAGAGGAAGCATTGCGCATCCTGCGCGAGGCGGAGGATGCAGGGTTGGTGCACTCTACCGGCAACTACCGCGACCGGCACCATTATATCTGTAACTGTTGCACTTGCTGTTGTGGGATACTGCGCGGCGTGGCCGAGTTCGGCGCCCCCGCCGCCGCTGTCCGCTCCGACTTTTATGCCGTCGTGGACGCCAGCGCGTGCGCCGGATGCGGCGATTGCGTCGAACGCTGCCAGTTCGGGGCATTGGCAGTGACGGACGACGTTTGCGTGGTGGACTATGCCTGCTGCGTGGGTTGTGGGCTGTGCGCTACAATCTGCCCTGCCGACGCGCTGCGCCTGGAGCGCCGGCCCGAAGGCGAGGTGCCCCCGCCACCGGCCGGCATCAAGGAGTGGATGGTTCAGCGCGCCCAGAAGCGGGGCATCTCGCTCTTTGACGTTTTGTGATTGGGGTTCTACACTCCCGCCATCCCCACCCCGGCTACCGGCGTGTCGCAGTCGGGGCAAGTGCCGCCCGGCTGGACGTGGTTCTCCAGAATCAAGTAGCCGGAGCGCCGAATGAGCAGGCGGCCACATTCGTGGCAGGAGGTGTTGGCCTCACCCGGCACGTTGCCCACGTAGATGTAACGCAGCCCTTCTTCCAGGCCGATCTCTAGCGCCTGCCGGAGCGTGGAGACGGGCGTGGGCGGCACATCGGTCATTTCGTAATGGGGATAGAAACGGCTAATGTGCCAGGGGGTCTCTACTCCCAACTCTTGCGCCACGAAGCGGGCCGCGTCCCGCAGTTCCGCCGCATCGTCATTGACGCCGGGGACGACCAGCGTGGTCACCTCCACCCAGATGCCCAGTCGCTTCATCACCTTTAGGCTGTCTAACACCGGCTGCAGCCGCGCGCCGACGTACTTTTTGTAGGTCTCGTCTCGGAACGCCTTCAGGTCCACGTTGGCCGCGTCCAGGTAAGGGTCAAAGGTCTCTAGCATCTCCTCCGTCATATACCCGTTAGTGACGTAGATGTTGGCTAGGCCAACCTCGTGAGCCAGGCGCGCTGTGTCGTAGGAGTACTCGAAAAAGATGGTTGGCTCGGTGTAGGTGTAGGCGATACTACGGCATCCGGCTCGCTGCGCAGCGGCGACGATCTGCTCCGGGCTGGCCTCGTCTCCCATAATGAAATGGCGCTCGCGGACCATCTGGGATATCTCCCAGTTTTGGCACCAGCGGCAGCGAAAGTTGCAGCCCGGCGTGGCGATGGAGTAGGCAGTCGAGCCGGGGTAAAAGTGCAACAGTGGCTTCTTTTCCACCGGGTCCACGTGCTGGGAGATGGTGCGCCCGTAGACCAGCGTGTACAGTGTCCCGCCCCGGTTCTCCCGCACCAGGCAGACGCCCCGTTTTTCGTCGGCGATGAGGCAGCGATGAGCGCACAGATTGCAGCGCACCCTGTCGTCCGATAACTTGGCATAAAGCATAGCCTCTTGCAT
>QMOE01000575.1 GCA_003648125.1 Chloroflexota bacterium | reverse complement strand
TGTCGGAGCGTATGTTTCGACAGGCTCAACACAAGTCGAAACCACGGCGCGGCCCATGCAGGCAAAATCCGTTGCAAGACCCGCTCGCTTCACTTCGACAGGCTCAGTACAAGGGTTTCGATATGGCCTAAAGGCCTACTCAACCAGCGCTCACTTTCTTAACTAAACCGTATTGGGCCTAAAGGGCCTACTCGACCGCCGCTCGCTACTGTGCAGTCTGTCTGTGTTGGCTGCTCCCAAATGAAACGAAACACACCCATTGCTTTTCCACCCCCGCTCTGCCTCGTTTTCCCATCACGTCCCACGTTTGCCAAAAGACCCGGCCTATGCTAGAATACATTCCGCTTTCTGGGTAGGGGAGGGACAGAGGGTGCGCTAGAGTTACGGTGGCCTTGCGCTGCCGTTTTTGTGGTTATCTTTCGGCTGTTATTCTCCCCCTGGTTAAAGCTAACATTCAAACCGCAGATTCACGTGGCTGTCTGCGGCTTTATCGCACGTGAGGTGATTTTATGCAAGATGCAACCTTTGCTCTTCCCATTGCCGAATTAGGGCTTGGCACTCGTGCCAGGAACGTTTTGACAGGCGCGGGTATCGGCACTGTGGGCGACGTGTTAGCTGCCCTTGAGAAAGGGGACGAGGCTCTGACCGGCATAAAAGGCTTTGGCCCCAAATCTCTGAGCGATCTCAAAGAGCGGTTGCGGGAACATGGGTATTCCCTGCTGGGTGAACCTGCTTCGCCGCCCCCGGCTAGAGCGCCCCAAACCGCAAGTGCATTGGAGGAGGAGGCCGCGTTAGCGGCTGCCCTCTTTGCGGAAGAGTCTGTGCTGGAAGAGCAAGTAGAGGTGGCGGCTCCTGTTGCAGCGGAGGTGCAAGCACCGGAGGAGGCGGCTCCCGCCGTGATGGAAAAGCAAGCTCCGGAAGCGAAACCTGCGCCAAAGGCAGAACGGGTGGAGGGACTTCCCTCGTTCGGCCAGCGGCTGCGGGCCACCATCACCCACTTGCGCGGGCAGCCTGGTAGCGGAGCCTGGGTCTATGGTGCGATCGGCGTGTTGATCATCGTGGCCCTGCTCCTGCCCCCTGTCTCTCTCTTGCAACGGCTGGGTATCGTCGGCTATACCACCATCAATGCCGAGAACAACACCACTTCCCATCCCGACGGACTGACACTGAGTGTGTCCCCTGAGACCTTTGACGGCAAGCTACGTGTGCGGCTGGATGCGGTGCCGCGCGAGGAGCTTTTGATGGGTGATGCCGGCTCTGCCTTGAAGAAAGCAGTTGCGGCCCTGCCGGACTATCTAAAAGTCAAAAGCCCCCTTTACCAGATTCAGACACGCGGCCACCTCGATCAACCGGTGACGATTGACGTGGTGATGCCCAACAGCGCAGAGCCATGGGAGACGCTTGACCTGTACACCTGGACCGGCGAGGCGTGGGTATGGGTAGGCAGCGAGTTGCACACCGAGATGGCCGAACACGAGCACATTAGCGCCCGCGTGACCGACGTCCCAGACAATCTCCTCATTGTCCAGGCCGAAACGCCCACCTCGACCATCGTCTCCACGTTCCTGGAGCCGGGTGACAATCTGGCAGCCGCCACAGGCCTGCTCGACGAAGTCAACCCCACCGGGCTGCTGCTGGGCGTGGACGGCGGCTTTGTCGGCGACCCGGACAGCCTGTTGCAGCCGACTGTAGGGGAGGGGGCGCCCCGCCCCTATGCCGTACTGCCCGCCCTGCGCAACTGGGCCCCCGGCGCTGCCGTCAATCGGGGGCTGCTTGCTGATTTGCTGACGCTGCCCGAGGCCCAAGAGTCCCACATCGCCAACATCGTGCAACTTTGCACGGAAAAGGGCTTTGCCGGCGTGGACGTGGACTATCGGGGCGTCGCGCTAGAAGAGCGAGACGCTTACAGCGACTTTATCGCTGCCCTGGCCCAGGCTCTCCACGCCGAGGGGCTGCGCTTGACCGTCGTCGTCGAGTCCCCCGCGCCCGCTGGTGGCGGGTGGGACACGGGGGGCTACGATTGGGCTGCCATTGGCTCCGCCGCCGACGCACTCCAGGTGCCTTTCCCCGACGATCCGGCCGCCTACGTCGAGGCAGGCGAGGCGCAGCGATTGCTTGATTGGGCCACTGCCCAGGTGAGCCGTTACAAACTGCGCATGCTCGTCTCCTCTCTCAGCGCGGAATGGGATGGGGTGGGAATCAAGCACATCTCGCTGGAGCAGGCGCTGGCTCCATTTGGAGCCGTGATAGCAATGGATGACGTCGCCCACGTCGAGCCTGGCAGTCAGGTGATGTTTGGTTTTTCGGGCCAACTATTGAGCATCACGCCGCAGGAATCTGCTGGCACCTATCGCCTGGACTATGAGTCTGATGATGGCGGTGTCCACTCCGTCTGGCTGGGCTCGGCGACCAACCTGGCCGTCAAGTTGAACTGGGCGCGCCGCTATCACCTGGGTGGCGTCACCGTGAGCGGCATACTTGCTCCCGGCAACGCCGCCGGCGTGGCGGATGCGGTAGCGAGCTATCGTACCGGGTCTGCCCCTCCGGCCGGGCAGGGGGCAGACGTTGTCTGGACAGTCTCCAGCGCGGAGGCAGTGGTGGGTCAACAATCCTCGCCCCTCACCGAGCCGGACTATATCTGGATGGTGGCAGTCACGACCGGCACCTACACCGTCAACGCGACCGTCGCGGGCTTTGATCACGGCTCCGTCGAGGTCGGCGTTGGCGCGCCTGAAGCCACGGAGGTCATTACCAGGGCGGATGACA
>QMOE01000574.1 GCA_003648125.1 Chloroflexota bacterium | reverse complement strand
TCTGCTCAATAAAGTGGGGCAATGTAGCCGAGGTTTCCATACCTCGCGGGCATAACGCGCTATGGAAAGCGCGGCTACGTTAAAAGTGCCCCAGAATATTGAGATGATACAAACCTTTGGATATTTGGAGGAGCAAGAATGTTAAAAGAATTCAAAGAGTTCACCATGCGCGGGAACGTACTCGACATGGCCGTTGGTATCATCATCGGCGCGGCATTTGGCAAGATCGTCACCTCGTTTGTCAATGACATTTTGATGCCGCCCATCGGGCTTTTGCTCGGCAATGTAGATTTTGCCAACCTGTTCATCAACTTGTCCGGACAGCCCTACGCCACATTGGAAGAGGCGCAGGCCGCAGGCGCAGCCACGATCAACTATGGCGTGTTCATCAACACGGTGCTGGACTTGATCATCGTGGCTTTCGTGATTTTCCTGCTTGTCCACCAGGTCAATCGCATGAAACGCGAGCAAAAAGCCCCGCCAGCCGAGCCGACGACCAAAAAGTGCCCGTACTGTCTGTCCACAATACCAATCAAAGCCACGCGCTGCCCGCACTGCACATCTGAGATTCTGGATGCAGGTTAACACAGAAGCACGCTGATTATTTGATCTGCGAAAACCTGCGTGAATCTGCGTTTCCTTACTCTGGAGGAACATGCCTCAAGACCACATCATCGCCATTGACTGTGGCACACAATCGGTACGTGCGCTCATTTTCGACCTGCGCGGCAATCTGATCCACAAGGTGCGCGTGCCCATCGAGCCTTACTTTTCAGACAAGCCCGGCTGGGCCGAGCAGCACCCCACCTACTTCTGGGAGAATCTCTGCGCTGCCTGCCACCAACTCTGGCAGGAGAGCGTCGTTCCCAAAGAGGCTGTGGCGGGCGTGGCCCTCACCACCCAGCGGTCAACGCTGGTCAACGTGGACGAGCACGGCGATCCCCTGCGTCCGGCCATCATCTGGCTGGACCAGCGCCGCACCGAGGGACTGCCGCCGGTGGGCGGCCTCTGGGGGCTGGCCTTTCGCCTGAGCAGGATGACCGAGACGGTTGCCTATCTCCAGGCGGAGGCCGAGGCCAACTGGCTCCGCACTTTCCAGCCGGACGTATGGGAGCGCACGCACAAATACCTGTACCTCTCCGGCTACCTGACCCACAGACTGGTGGGCCGCTTCGTGGACAGCGTGGGCTGCCAGGTGGGCTATATGCCCTTTGACTACAAAGGACTGGCCTGGGCGAAAAAGTCGGACTGGAAGTGGCAGGCGGTGCCGATGGACAAGCGATTGCTCCCCGAGTTGGTTCCGCCCGCCGAGATTCTGGGCCAGATCACCCCCCAGGCCGCCGAGGAGACGGGCATCCCGGCCGGTCTCCCCCTCATCGCCGCCGCCGCCGACAAGGCGTGTGAGGTGATAGGCGCCGGTTGTGTGGAGCCGCACGTCGCCTGCCTCTCCTACGGCACCACGGCCACCGTCAACACCACCAGCCGCCGCTACGTCGAGGTCATTCCCCTCATCCCACCATACCCCAGCGCCGTCCCCGGAGCCTACACCCTGGAGATTCAGATCTACCGGGGCTACTGGATGGTCAGTTGGTTCAAGCAAGAGTTCGGCCTGCGAGAGGAGCAACTGGCTCACCAGCAGGGCTGTGAGCCGGAGGCCCTGTTCGACGAACTGGTCGAGGCGGTGCCGCCAGGCTCAATGGGGTTGACGTTGCAACCCTACTGGTCGCCTGGCTTAAAGTCTCCAGGGCCGGAGGCGAAGGGGGCCATCATCGGCTTTGGCGACGTACACACCCGCGCTCACGTCTACCGCGCCATTCTGGAGGGGCTGGCCTACGCGCTGCGGGAGGGGCTGGAGCGGACGCAAAAGCGGTTAAAGGTGCGCACGACCGAGGTGCGCGTTTCCGGCGGCGGTTCACAGTCGGACGCGGCGATGCAGATCACCGCCGATGTCCTCAACCTGCCCGCCAGCCGCCCCCACGTCTACGAGACATCGGGGTTGGGAGCAGCGATAGACGCGGCGGTCGGCCTGGGGCTGCACCCCGACTTTGAGACAGCCGTGGCAGAGATGACGCGGGTGAGTCGCACCTTCCTGCCCCGCCCCGAGGTGCGCGACGTCTACGAGGGGCTGTACCAACGGGTCTACCGGAAGATGTACCGGCGGCTGCGGCCACTCTACGAGGAGATTCGCCGCATCACCGGGTATCCGCCGAGGTGACAGATCTCTAATGAAATCTCGTCAACACATCCAATCCGCGCTCAAATGGCTGATCCCTGGCATGGGAGTCAAACGCTGGGTGCTGCTCCTGGCCTGCGGCATCGCGCTCCTGAGTCTGGGTTTCAGTTTCTTGCTCCGAGAACTGTACCCCCTGCCAAGCGTCTTTTATTACCTGACCCTCCAGTTCATCCCCCGTGGTCTGCGGGCCGGGCTCTTTGGACTGATCGGCGCGGGCGTGGTAATGCTCGCGCTACTCTATCTCAACCGGGCATTGCTGAAGCCTTTCGTGGAACCGAACCCAGAGACGGTGGTAAACGCCGTGTACCGCTATCGCCGGCGGGAGCGTGGCCCCAAGGTCGTCGCCATCGGCGGTGGGCACGGTCTGGCCACTCTCCTACGCGGGCTCAAACAGTACACCTCCAACATCACCGCCGTCGTCACCGTCGCCGACGATGGCGGCAGTTCGGGACGGCTGCGACGAGAACTGGGCGTTCTGCCACCGGGCGACTTTCGCAACTGCATCGCCGCGCTGGCCGACGACGAGGCGCTGAT
>QMOE01000573.1 GCA_003648125.1 Chloroflexota bacterium | reverse complement strand
TGATCTTGACCGAGTCGCGCAACCCTGCCTCTGTCAACGCTTCAATCGTGGTTTTCATACTGGTCATCGTCGTCGTCAGCAAAGCGCTTATTCCTACAACGGTGGGTTGGTGCTCGCGCACGGCATTTACAAAGGTTTCGGGCGCTACGTCCGTCCCCAGATCAACTGTCTCGAACCCCGCGCCCTCCAGCATCATTTTGACCAGATTCTTGCCAATGTCGTGCAAGTCACCTGACGCCGTGCCGATCAGATACTTGCCAACGCTGGGAATGTCACTTTTGGCCAACAGCGGACGCAGCACGTTCATCCCTGCGTGCATCGCGCGGGCCGCGATGAGTACCTCGGGCACAAACAAATCGCCCGCCTTGAAATCCTTGCCCACCTCGTCCATACCGGCGATCAGACCGCCAGAGAGAATCCCTTCCGGTCCCATTCCTTGATCCAGTGCCTCTTGAACCAGGTCGGTGACTTTTTCGTCATCGCCGTCGTACAGATGAGAGGCGATCTTTTCCAGGATGTCTGTCATTTTTTGAGCCTCCTCGATTACAAGTTTTTGGGTAACTACAGACAGGAGAACCCTTGCGAAGGTTTAGTGAGAACTTTTGGGCCAAAAGCGTCTTTGCCTACTGAAAGTTGCCCCGGCGACAAGGCCATTCGCAACCTTCGCAAGAGTGGCTGAGTAATTACGTTTTTGAAAAGAAAAGAGAACGAGTGTCCAAAGACAACCCGTTCCCTTTCCGCGAAGGTTGCAGGATCAAACGATGAAGGAAGAGTGTCTGGCTCACTGGGGACAAGGTTGTTGTCCACCAGACTCACAGTTGCGGGACAGCCCCGGACTTTTACCGGCGTTCCTCTGATTACCCTGCCCTGTGGACAGGAACCATCAACGTTCAGCAGATCGTTTGGCTTTTACAAAGTATTCCTTTTCCGCTTCTTGTAGGCTTTGATGTAGCGCATGGCGTACTCATCACGCCCCAGAAGCAGGTCGGTTGCCAGGATGATCGGGCGCACTTTGGCTGCGTTCACTATAGGACAATTCATACCCAACTGGATCGCCAGCGCCAGGAAGACCCCGTTGACCACATCACGCTCCGGCAGGCCAAAGGAGACGTTGCTGGCTCCGAGCGTCATGTTGACCCCCAGTTCGGTTCTGACCAGGCGGATGGTCTCCAGCGTGACCAGCGCGGCCTTGGAGTCGGCCCCGACGGTCAGGGCCAGGCAATCAATCAAGACGTCCTCGCGGGGAATGCCCAGGGCCTCGGCTCTCTCGACGATCTTGCAGGCGACCTCCAGCCGCCTGTGCGGGTCACTGGAGATGCCATCGTCGTCCATGCATAGACCGATGACCGCTGCCCCGTGCTCGGCCACCAGCGGCAACACCCGGCTCAGACTCTTCTCCTCACCGTTGACCGAGTTGACCAGCGGCTTGCCCTGGTAGACCTTTAGCGCAGCAGCCAACGCCGCGGGGTCGGGCGTATCAATGCTGATGGGAACATCCACCACTTCCTGGACCATTTCCACGGCGCGGGGCAGCACCGCCACCTGGTCCACACCGGCCGCGCCCACGTTCACGTCAATCACGTCGGCGCCGGCGGCAATCTGATCCAGTGCCTCGGCCTTGACGATCTCGACCTTACCCGCCACCAGTTCGGCCGCCAGTCGCTTGCGGCCGGTGGGGTTGATCCGCTCACCGATGAGAACAGTCGGCTCGTCGGGACTGACAGTTACTGTTTTTCGTACACCCTTGAGAACTGTCTTCATCCTGTTCCTCCTAGAAAGTCGGTACTCGTATTGCGAATGAATCGTTTGTCACCTGTTCTTTGCGGCCTTTTCCTCAGGTCGTGCTCCCAAACGCCAAAAACCTCCTTCTTCCTGAATGACGTGCTCTAGAATGGTTTCTTGGGTCTGGCTGATCTCGTTGAGCATCGCCTGGCGGGCTATTTCGGCGTCGTGGGTGCGCAATGCTTTGATGAGCAGCGAATGCCTGGGTTCCAGCTCGTCGCTGACGCGGCACATCACCATGAAACGAGCCATCTTATCGTGCAGATGGCCCAACGTTTCCGCCAATTCCTGATTGCCTGATGCTTGAGCGATCAGACAATGAAATTGTTGGTTTTCGTCTGTATAGCGGTCGTAGGATTCGTCATCCTCGCCAGTGTAGCCAGCGTGGACATGTTCGAGCTGCTCTAGCTGTTCATCGGTGATACGGACGGCGGCCCGTTCGATGGCGGCTAATTCGAGGATCTCGCGCAGTTCGAGCAAGTCGCGTAATTGCTTTAGGGTAGTATGGGTGACAAAATAACCCGATCGTGGCTTGATAGTGACCAAACCCTCTTGACCGAGCATTTGGAGAGCGTCGCGCACCGGTGTGATGCTGGTGCCATAGCTCTTTTTTAGTGCGTCCAAATCGAGCCTTTCACCAGGCGCGCGGTGCCCCATGATGATAGAGCGGCGAAGATCTTTGTAAATCAAGTCCTTTGAAGTATTGCCCAATGTTGTCGGTTTTGAACGAGGCATCGGCGCAACTCCTTGTCTGCGACAGGCTAACAAATGCGCGTTGGACATTCCAAGAGGAATTAGTGACCATGATCATTATACCATATAATACATCGAATAGCAAGACTGATATATCTCGATCTTGAGTTATTGACAATTGACGAATTGGGTATTACAACTTCATATATTAGTTCTCCCGTCTAATACACCACATCCAATCGTTGTATCTTTTCAATATTTCGGGGCAAGACATCCAAGTCTCGTCATTGCAAGGGCGC
>QMOE01000572.1 GCA_003648125.1 Chloroflexota bacterium | reverse complement strand
CTGCCCGCCGACCCAGTCCTGGCAAGAGTTGGGAGCATAAAAGGCGCAAAAATCAGTGTGGTTGTTGTAGATGACGACGCGAGCCACGCGCTCGGCTGTGACGCCGGTGATAGCGGTGACGTGATCGTACCCCCCAGCGGCGGCCTCGAACAGCGCCGCGCCGAAATCGTCCGGCTTGTCATACCAGTAGACGATGACCTGTTCGTTGCCTCGCGACTGCCAGTCGTGGGTGTAATCGGCGTACTCGACGCGCTCCGGCTCAGTGACGAGTTCGTTCCCGGCGCTGTCGGTAATCTGCCAATAGTAGGTGATCTCAACAAACGGCGGCACGGTCTCGCCGTGGGTATCCCAGACGTGGGTGAGCGTCGTCTCGGCGGCCGGGGCGAACGGCTCGATCTGGCCGATTCTCTCTCCCTTTTCCCATCCGACCTGGTAGTAGATGGCGGCGTCTGTGATATTGCCGGCGTCGCTGCGCACCTGGATGGTAAAGGTGAGGTCGTCGGGAAAGTGGCTCTCGACCGACTGGGAGACGATCTGGATGACAGGCGACGGCGCGGCAGCGACCAGAGTCAGAAACAACAGGGTGATAATCAACAAGCAAGCTATTCTTGACTCGCCTGAAAAAAGGTCGTCTAACCACAGAGACACAGAGGACACGGAGAAAATTTGATGTTTGGTGTAGGAGAATTTCACTTTGCGCATTAAAAAGTTGATTTTTTGAAAATCAGGTTTAAAATCTCTGTGTCTCTGTGGTGAAATTTTCAGTTTTTTCAAGAGAATCATTCTTGGCATCTGGCGAATTTGATTCATAGAAACACCTCTCATCCCAAACAGGCGACGCTAACGCACGAGCACGAAACACATCACTTGAAGCAGGCCATGGACGATAGCAAACACAAAGAACGTTCCAAACAAGGGCTTTTCATCTCGCCTGCGCAGGTACAGCAGCGCCAGCGATAATCCAATGGCGGCTGTGGCGAGTGGGGCGACCCACTGGAGGAATAGCGACGGCATCCTGCTTCGATGCGGGTAGTACCAATACGTGCTCGCCACTTCCAGCAACACGGATATGCCAAAGGCCACCCACGTCCCTCTCTCCGTCAGGTGCTCGCGCCCGGTGGATAGGAGGTAGATGATCAACCATCCTAGAGGAAGCAGTGACCAGTAGATAGCCAGCACGGGCGTCAGTCCCACCGCCATAAAGAATTGCATAGCCAGTCCCAGTGCGCGGTCGGTCACGTCCCACAAAGTCAATCTGCCGTGAGCCGTTTTCACCTCGGAAGCCGTGCTGGCATAGGCCACGCGGTACGCTCCGAACCCGCTCGTCTCTAACCAGGTCAAGTGCAGATCGCCCTGCGCGTCCACTACCAGGCTGGGCTTGAGAGAGGGATGTTCCGAAGCGGTGACAATGTACTGATCCTCTGGCCAGGCGTTCTGGGCAAATGGCGAGTTATCGGCATGGCTGAGAGCGTATAGTGGGTGATGTAGGGCGATTGGGCTGCTAAGAAACCACTTTTGGAAAGGCCCCAAACCCGTCAGTCCAAAATCTCCCGCCTGGGCTTGATCTCCCTGCGATTGCTCGCCGTGTAAGGCGACGATGCCGATCTGGAGCTGCGGGCCGTTCCGCGTCACGACTGTCTCGGTCAAGGCAAGCAGCAGTGTATCGTATTGACCACGCACGACCCACAGGTTCAGCGGGTTGCCACCGCCGCTCAGTTGCAGGTTCCTAACCTTTTTCTGGCGCGGTATCTCCAGGGGAAAGAATGCGTACTGCGCGCTCGAAGTGACGTACTTCATATCCTGGATGCCCCACAAGATGTAGCCGTTATCGAAATCGAGGCCAATGAGGGGGCCTTGCGCAGCCTGGCCGAGCCTCAAAAAGAGCCTGGTCATCTCCTCCGGCTGGTTCAACTCTTTCCGCTCCGGCTCAAGAGTAGCATAGTAGATCACACGCGTGTTCGAGCCTAGATCCTCCAACCAGGCGAGATGAAAAACGCCTTCCCGGTCCATCACTACGCTGACGCTCTCGCCACCCTCGACCAGCAAGACAGGCTCTCCCTGCATCTCCCCCTCGGCGCTTGGAGTGGCCCGGTACAGGCCTGCCTGACCAGCCCAAAAAAGCTCAACCTCGCCTCGTTGGTTGAAAATCATGTTCGGGGATTGGGCCTCATCTCCCGCCAGCGAAACAGGGAACGAATCAACCTGTACCGCGCCCGCGCTGTCCAACTGGGCATAAGTCAGGAGTGAGCGCTCCTCGCTCGTCTCCCGCCAGACGAGATGAATTTCACCCCCTGGCCCCACGAGAAGAAGTGGGTCTCGCGGTATGGTCGTTCCCAACGCTGGCGTCCAGTTCGATACAATTTGTCCCCTCGCCCCTAACCGCGCCACGTGCAACCGGTCGTTGAGATCAACCCAGGTCAGAAACACCCCCCTATCGGGAACGGTCTGGACATCCACTCGAACGTTCACCGGGGTCACGCTGAGAAGCCGTCCCCGGCTCCACTCCTCCGACGCGCTGGGAGTCCTCAGTGGGATATAAACCCTGGCCCACCCAATCATGGCGACCACGGCCAGCAACACCACTCCAATGCCGATCCAGTATCCCCAGCGTTTCATCTCGCCTCCTCCATACAAAAACGATACCTTCTCAATAAGTAACTACTACTCAGGCATACAGCGCAACAACGCCGCTTTTGTCATTGCGAGGAGCGTAGCAGCCTGCCCTGAGCCTGCCGAAGGGACGAAGCAATCCCCGTTTAGGACACCTTGGAGATTGCTT
>QMOE01000571.1 GCA_003648125.1 Chloroflexota bacterium | reverse complement strand
CTGGACCGCCGACGAGTGGCTGGACTGGGCGGTGGAACACTATCTGCCCTACCGCTTCTGGCTGGAAGAGATCGGCCAGCACGACGAGGAGATCGCTGCTCAGGCTGACGCTTACGCCGACTGGCTCTACGCCCACTACCCTGCGCTGCGGCTGACCTATCCCAAGATGGTTTACCACGGGCTGTTGGCCTTGCACGACCGGCTGAACGGCCCGGCCCCGGTTCTGGTCGTCGTGGTGGACAACCTGAACCACAAGTTCCACCCCGACCTGGTTCGCTATCTCCGGGCCCAGGGCTTCTTTGTCGAGCAGTCCATTCCCCACCTGGCGATGCTGCCCTCCTGCACCGAAGTGAGCAAAAAGTGCCTGTTCATCGGCCAGCCGGAGCCATTCTCCGGCACCGCCTACGAGAAGCCGACCCACAAGGCCTGGGAACCGGCCCTGGGCGGGCGCCGAGTACGCTACCTACCCCACGTCGGCGCGCTGCGGTCGGTCAAGCGGCGGGAGCATGACGTCTACTTCTTGAACTACTTGCCGGTAGATGAAACGCTGCACGACGATGAGCAGCAGACGGGCGTGCCCTACAGCGCAGCCGTCCGCCAGCGTCTGCGGGCATTGGCCGAGGACATCCGGGCCTTCGCCGAACGGATCGGCGCCGAGCGTGACTTGGTGGTGATCGTCATCTCGGATCACGGCTCGACCCGCATTTCGGCCGACGCGCCAAACCCCATTGACCGCCAGTTCTACGCCAGCCGGGTAGATGACAAACATCACCGCTACGTGACGATCAGCGACAAGGAACTGGCTGCCCTGCCCGACAATGTCCGCTTCGAGTGCTACGTCTTCGAACGGAAGCGATTTGGGTTGCCGACCAATTACCTGGCTGCCCGCAGCACTTACCACTTCGCCGAGCCGGGTGAAGGCATTTACGTTCATGGTGGTCTGTCGCCGGAAGAGACCATCGTGCCACTGACCGTCTTTACGCCGGTGGCCGTCACCCCCAGACCCCTGACGGTCCGCCTGCTGGCCGACGAGTTCCGCTACGGCGTCAAATCGCTCATCCGGCTGGAATTGGTCAACCCCAACCAGTACGCCTGCCAGGGAGTGCGCGTCGAGGTGCTCAATCCCAACGTCGAGGCAGACCCGGTCGCACTGGGCGACTTGGACGCGCTGAGCCAGACTGAGGTGCAGATCGAGGCCCGCATTCGCCGCAGCGGGGAGGACCTGGCGGCCCTGCAAGTGCGTGTCGGCTACCAGTTCTTGGGCCAGCCGCACAGCCAGTTGGGGGAGCTGCCTGTCAAGATGAAGCGGATAATGACGACGACCTTCGATCTGGAGGAATTACTGTAGACTTGACAAGAATTACATCCACTCTTATAATAATACCCTGAAAGGGGTATTATGGATAGACGTGATATAAGGACGCTGGGGGACGCTGAGGCCCGTCTGCTCCTCATCCTGGCCTCACAGGATAAGCAGGTCTTTACCACCGCCGACGCCCAGGCGGCTCTCGGGGGAGCACGCCACCGCGTCAACAAGATGCTGACCCGTCTGAGCGACAAGCGTTGGGTGCTACGCCTCCGGCGCGGACTCTACCTGATCCTTCCCTTTGAGGCCGGTGTCGAAGGGACCTACACCGTTCACCCTTTCCGCATCGTCCCCCACCTGGCGACACCCTATGCCATTGCCTACTGGACGGCACTCCACCATTACGGTTACACAGAGCAGTCCCCTGGCGTCATCTTCGTAGTCACCACCTCCGGCCGCGCCTCCGCCACGCTAAGCATTGAGGAGTTAGGGCTCACGTACCGCTTCGTGACGCTCGCGCCGTACAAGTTCTTTGGCCACCACCGCATCTGGATCGAGGGGCAGGAGATCAGCATCACCGACCGGGCCAAGACGGTCGTGGACTGCATGGACCATCCAGAGCACTGCGGCGGGATCGTTGAGGCGGCCAAGGGATTGTACGAGAGTCTGACCAAGGGGGACGTTTCACCCCCGTTGCTGTCCGAGTACGCCGGGCGAATGCAGAACCGCGCCATCTTCAAGCGGTTGGGCTATCTGACCGAGTTGCTGGGTCTCCCGGTTGGTGCCGAAATCGAGCGCTGGCAGGCGGCCCTGTCCGCCGGGTACAGCCGGCTCGATCCGCTGGCTGGCGACCACGGGCCTTACAACAGCCGCTGGCAGTTGCGCCTGAACCGCACGCCGGCTGACCTCACTGATTGGCTGGTGCACTGATGATTTCTGCAGCCGAACTGCGCCGTCTCGCTGGTGCCTGGAACGCGGACTTCACCATGGTCGAACGGGACTATGTGCTCTCCTGGGTGCTGGCCGGACTATACCGACGACCGGCGTTGGCAGAACTGTAGGTGTTCAAAGGGGGAGCCGCGCTGCGTAAGTGATACTTCCCCGACTATCGCTTCTCCGCTGACCTGGATTTCACCCTCCGCGCATCACCGCCACCCCAGGAATTGCGATTGGAAATCGAGGCCGCCTGCCGGGCCATCACGGAGGAAACCGGGTTGCGGCTGGTGGCGGTGGACTTCCGCACGCTGCGCGACGTGCCCGGCGAAGAGGCCCATCAGGGGCGTATCGAGTACACGGGGCCACTCGGTCGTCTGGGAGGCGACCAGCCGCGCATCAAGTTGGACCTGACGATCTACGAGACACTGGTGTCGCCTCCACGGCATCGGCCGGTGCATCACCCCTACAGCGATGCCGACAGTCTGGACTTGACCGTGCCGGTTTATGCGCTGGAGGAGATGTTGGCGGAGAAACTGCGGG
>QMOE01000570.1 GCA_003648125.1 Chloroflexota bacterium | reverse complement strand
GCGATATCCACCACAGCGGCCGGCCGGAAGCGGGCGGCGTAGACCAGCGCGTCGGCCAGCAACATGCGCCCCTCGGCGTCGGTCGAGTTGATCTCGATGGTGACGCCGTTGCTGGCAGTGACAACCTCTTGCGGGCGGTAAGCGTGGCTGCCGATCATGTTGTCGGCGGCAGGGGCCAAGCCGACCACGTGCAGGTTGAGGTTCAGTTTGCCGATGGCGTACATCGCGCCGATGACGGCTCCGGCTCCGGCCATATCTGCTTTCATCGTGCCCATGCTCTCTTTGGGCTTGAGGCTGTAGCCGCCGGTATCAAAGGTGACGCCCTTGCCGGCCAGGACAATCGAATCCAGTTCGCTGGCGCGCTCCCGGTTGTGCTCCAGGATGATAAAGCGCGGCGGCGTGTCGCTCCCCTGGGCCACGGCCAGCAGCGCGCCCATCTTGAGCGCTTCCATCTGCTTTCTCTCCAACACCTCGACCCGCAGGCCGACTTCCTCAGCGATCTCGGCGGCGACCTGGGCCATGTAGGCGGGAGTGCAGATGTTGGGCGGCAGATTGACCATGTCGCGCGTCAACGCGACCCCGGCGGCGATGGCGGCGCCAGCGTCCGCGCCTTGCTGGGCCGCCGGTATATCCCCCTCATTAAAGATTACCAGTTCGAGCGAGGTGGGCCGGGGTTCGGGCCGGTCGTCCGTCTTTTGGCCGCGATAGTCGTACAGCCCCAGCAGGCTGCCCTCGGCAACGGCCTGCGCCGCTTCCTCGATTGATAGCTCCCCCGCGCCGGCCCCGTGCAGGATGGTCGCTGTGCGCTCGGCCTTGAGATCGCGCGCCTTTTGGGCCGCGCGGGCCGCCGTCCGCCGGATGACGTCAACATTGAACTCCTCACGCGGCCCCAGCCCGACCATGATCACGCGCCGGGCCGGGATCGCGTCGCGCGGGTAGAGCACGGCCACCTGGCCGGCCTTACCGCTGAAATCGCCGCTCTCGATTAGATCGCCGATGGCGCCGGCGAGCGATTGGTCAACTGCCTTTGTCGCGCCGCCGGGCTGCGCGCCCTCGAACAGGTTGACGATGATGGCGTCAGCGTCGCTTGCTTGAATCGCGCCGGGGATAGTTTTTATGTCCATCGAGACTCCTTTGTGTTAAAAACGCGGCCACTTGCAATGTCAGCGTAAATCAGGTAGAATCACTCGCGCACCAGTATATAGGCAACCTGCCAAAAGTCAACCAATAATCCGCAAATCGCGTTTTCGTGTTATCAATAATGACTCCCCTGAAAAAAGGTCATCTCACCACAGAGACACAGAGGACACGGAGAAAATTTGATGTTTAGTTCAAGAAAATTTCACTTTGCGCGCCCAAAAGTTGATTTTTTCAAGGCCGAGTTTAAAATCTCTGTATCTCTGTGGTGAAATTCCTAGTTTTTTCAGTAGAGTCAATAATGAAAATCCTCTTCCTCACCCCCCAACTGCCCTACCCGCCGCACAAGGGCACCGCCCTCAGAAACTGGGGCCTCATCTCTGGCCTGGCGGAGCGCCACCGGGTCAGCCTGCTCAGCTTCCAGTCGCCGGGGCAAGACTCGCAACCCGCGCCGCTGCTGATCGAAACATGCGCCCGCGTCGAGACAGTTCCCCAGCCGGAGCGTACCATCCGCGACCGGCTGCGCGATCTACTCTTTACCCGTCAGCCTGACATGGCGCTGCGATTGGCCTCGGAGTCATTCGCCCGGCGATTGGAGAACTGGCTGGCGCGGGAGTCCTTCGACGTGGTACACATTGAGGGCATCGAACTGGCCCCCTATCTCGACGTCATCGAGGCGGCCCAGCCGCGCCCACTTGTCCTCTTTGACGATCACAACTGCGAGTACTTGCTCCAGAAACGGGTTTGCCTGACCGATATGCGCGTCCCGGCCCGCTGGCCCGGCGCGGCCTACTCGTTCGTCCAGTGGCGGCGACTGCTGCGCTACGAATCGCAGATCTGCCGCCGCGCCGACCGCGTGTTGGCCGTCTCCGACCCGGACGCGGCGGAGCTGCGAGCGTTATCGCCAGGCCTCGATGTGACCGTCGTGCCCAACGGCATTGACACGCACGTTTACCAACCCCTAATCCCAAATCCCAAATCCCAAACGCTGGTTTTTACAGGGACGATGGATTTTCGCCCCAACGTGGATGCGGTGCTATGGTTCGCGCGGCAGGTGCTGCCCCTGGTGCGGGCGGAGGTGGGGGAGGCGCGTCTCGTCGTCGTCGGGCAGCGACCACACCCCCGGCTGGACGAACTGCGGGCCGCCCCGGCGATCACGCTGACGGGCTGGGTGGAGGATACGCGCCCCTACATCGCGGAGGCGGCGGTGTACGTCGCGCCGCTGCGGATGGGGGGCGGAACGCGGCTCAAGCTGCTGGAGGCGATGGCGATGGGCAGGCCGGTGGTCGCCACGCGATTGGGGGCGGAGGGGTTCCCGGTGACGCACGGGCGCGAGATGTTGCTGGCCGATACGCCGTTCGATTTCGCCGCTGAGGTGGTGGGGCTGTTGCGCGCGCCGGAGCAGGGGGCTGAACTAGGCCGGGCTGGGCGGGCTTTTGTCGAGGAGCGATACGATTGGCGCGTCATCGTGCCCAAGGTGGAGGCAGTTTACGCCAGGCGCACTTGATCCGAAATAGGGAATGACTCTTATGAAAAGAGTGTGGCTAAAAACTGTAGAAGCGAGCATTATGCTACCTCCTGCAACGCAATGGTTTCGGACGGTGGCGAGACATCCGAGTAGTCTCCATAGAGTCGCTGGTGTTGG
>QMOE01000569.1 GCA_003648125.1 Chloroflexota bacterium | reverse complement strand
GTCCTCAACGGCGAGGATGGCTCCCTGCAATGGAGCGTAGACACGCCCGGCAGCCGGGTCTGGCCCGGCGTCGTCGTCGCCGATGTGGACGACAACGGCGACCTGGAGATAGTCATCGCTCAAGGAGGCGGCTACGTCTCCGTCTACAATCACGAGGGGAACTTTGAGCCTGGCTGGCCTCAACACCCCGCCAGCAACGAGTTCCGCTCGCTGGCCGTCGCCGACCTGGACAATAACGGCGATATGGAGATCGTCGTCGGGCAGGCGCGCCTGGACAAGCTCAACGTCTGGGTGCTCGAACACAGCGGCAGCGTCCGCTCTGGATGGCCCCAGTTGGGGGACGACCAAGGCTCCGCCGCTGGCCTCTATAACGACAACATCGGCCTGGGCGACCTGGACGGCGACGGCCTGCTCGAGCTGGTCATCCCCTCCGACACCATCACCCTCTGCGCCTACGAGCCTGACGGCACCCACTTGCCGACGAACGAGATGTACCACGGCCATTCGGGCCACGACATGGATCACTGGGGCGAGGTGCTGGCCTACGTTGACCTGGAATACGAGACGCGCGGTTGGGGGCCGTGTTACACCGAGTTCACCGCCCGCGCCAATTTTGCCAACGGGCCGGCGAACATCGTAGACGTGAACGGAGACGGCGTCACAGAGGTGGTCACCATCGGCGATGTGCACAACTGCAACACCAGCCCCTACACCGACCTCTACAACGGCCCCTACATCTTTAACGCCGACCGCAGCCGCTTTAACGCCGATGGCTTTGACTGGACGACGCTGCCGACCAACACGGGCGCGCCGGTGATCCAGAACTATAACGTCATCGAGAGCGTGCAGCCGAACCCCGTGACGGTGGACCTGGACGGCGACGGTAATCTCGAGATCCTCTACCCCTCCTATGACGGTCGCATGCACGCCTTTTGGCTGGACAAGACCGAGCATCACAACTGGCCCTACGCGGTCTACACCGGCGGCAGCTACCGCTTCGCCTCCGAACCTGTGGTGGCCGACCTGGACGACGATGGTCACCCTGAAGTCATCTTTAGCTCCTGGGTGCAAAAGGGCACATACCAAACGGGCAAGCTGCACATCCTCGACTACCAGGGCAACTTGCTGCACGAAGTAGACCTGCCCGCCGCCTACGGCAGTCCCGATTGGAACGGCGCACTGGCGGCCCCCACGCTGGCGAACATTGACGCCGACGCCGACCTGGAACTGGTGCTGAACACGGCCCACTCTGGCTTTGTGGCCTACGACCTGCCCGGCACGGCCAACGCGCGCATCCTGTGGGGCACGGGCCGGGGGAACTATCAGCGCACGGGGTCATTCCTGAACGGATCGCTCCACGGCTCGCGCGTGAGCGTGCAGCCCATCCTGCCCGGCCCTGGCGATGCGCTGACCTATACTATCACGCTGCGCAACCCCGGCCCGGCGCTGCCCAGCGCCCGCGTGACCGACACGCTACCCAGCGAGGTGAATTATCTGGGCAACTTGTGGGCCTCCTGCGGCAGTTACGGCGAGGCAGGCGGCGTCATCACCTGGACGGGCGACGTTCCCGCCGCCGCGCCGGTCAGCATCACCTTTAGCGTCACTGTCAGTGAGCAGATCACCACGCCCCACGTCATCTCCAACACCGCGCTGATAGGCGATGGCCTGGGCAATATCCTGGAACGTCCGGCGACCGTCATCGCCAACGGCTATCCCGTCTACCTGCCGTTGATTCAAAAGTAAACAAGATATTGAAAAGGGTGCGTTTCATTTCGGTTAGAAGTAGACGCGGTTTCCATACCGCGCGCTATGGAAAGCGCGCCTACCCAACTCATTTGAAACACACCCTATTGAAAAGATGCCTTTTCGCGCGTGGACAACGGCGAGATATGGTGGTATGATTTGGACTTGCCGGACAGCATCACGTTTCGCCAGCAGTTCAAGTGAGATCCTTGTCCTAACATTGTGAGGAGGAACAAACCATGCACAAAAAGATCGGTATCCTGGGCGGCATGAGCCCAGAGTCAACATCAGAGTACTATGAGTACATCACCCACACCTACACTGAGCGCTTTGGCGATTATGGCTACCCCGAAATCATCATCTACAGCGTCAGTTTCCAGCCCTACGTGGATTGGCCCAACGATGGTCGCTGGGACCTGGTGGCGCAGGGCTTGAGCGAGGCGGCGCAGAGGCTCGAAGCGGCCGGCGCTGATTTCATCATTATCGCCACCAACACCATGCACCTGGTTTTTGATCAGGTACAGGCCAGCGTCAATGTTCCCATGTTGAGCCTGCTCGACGCTGTCGGCGAGGCCATTCTGGCGCGGGGGATGAGCGCAGTGGGATTGCTCGGCACCAAGTCCACGATGGAAAAGACCTTTTACCAAGACGCGCTGGCTCGGAAAGGCATCACTGTTCTAACACCCGACGCCGGCGACCGCGAGTACGTAAACAGCGTCATCTACAATGAACTGGTTGCCGGCCAGATACGCGACGAGTCGCGGGCCGGATTCGTGAACATCATCCAAAAGCTGGCGGAGCGCGGCGCGGAAGGGGTCGTCCCGGGCTGCACCGAGATTCCCTTGCTGATCAGCGAGGCGGACGCCGGGATACCACTGTTCGATACGACAACCATTCACGCCGAGGCAGCGCTGAATTATGCTTTGAGATAAAGAGGACTGGAGTCTGGCGTTTTTGTTCGTAGTGACGGCTTCAGCCGTCCAAAAGGCTCAAAAGCGGCTAAAGCCGCTACTACGAACCCCCATATCTAGCGCCTTTAT
>QMOE01000568.1 GCA_003648125.1 Chloroflexota bacterium | reverse complement strand
TGCGGGCACGGTGGGTTTTTACTTCCGGGTTGGCGTGATGGGCCTGGTGTGGTATCTGCTGGTCACCATTTTCGCTCAGGCGATGGATGCGACCCGCCTGGCCTTCGCCTTCTTCTTCTTCGGGCTGGTGTCCATGGCCCTGGCCCGCGCACTAGAAGTGGACCTCGTCCACAAAGGCGCTCACTCGCCTTTCAGCGGCCCCTGGCTGAGCATCGTCCTGGGAGCGGTGGTGGGCACACTGGTCATCGCCATGCTGATGACGCTCATCCTCTCGCGTCAGACAGCGACGGTTATTTTCACTTGGCTGCGTCCAGTCACCGATGTGCTCGGCACGGCTCTGTACTACGTCCTCATGGCCGTGGCCTACCTCATGCAGCCGCTGATTAACGTGTTGACCGTCATCTTCACCGAGGGCCTGCGGGCGATGTTCGAATCGGGGGAATCTATAATTCAGCCTGCCCAGCCGCCAGACTTTGAGGATTTGTCAGGCGCGGAGTCTCCCTGGTGGCTGGGAAGGTGCAACTGGGCAGCGATGATCTTCTTTTTGGCCATCGGCCTGCTCATCGTGATCACCACTTTGCGCCGCTGGCAGCAGAAGCGGCGGGCCGAAAGCGACCTCACCCGCGAGTCCGTCTGGTCGGCGGAGGAGTTTGGGGCGGGGTTGCGCGGGGCGCTGCGCAATGGCCTGGGCCAGGTTGGCGATCTGGCCGATCTGGTGCGTCGTTACGGCGTGGGTCGCAAGCTGTATTCCGCTCTCTCCATGCGCAAAATCTACGCCAGCCTGGTAGAGCTGGCCACAGAGAGGGGTTTCCCCCGCCCTCCAGCAACGACGCCTTACGAGTACTTGCCTACCTTGCGCCAGGCTTTTCCACAGCACGGGCGCGAGCTGGCCACCATCACCGAAGCCTACGTTCGGGTGCATTACGGCGAAGTCCCGACCAGCAACGAGGAACTGACCCACATCCGGGATTGCTGGGAACGGGTACGGGCTGGTCAGCCGATGTAACCGATTAAGCCGATGGCCCGGCGTATCCGCAGCCATCTGGACAACTGAACTTGAGGGAAAAGGCCAGGGTCATGAACATACAGATTATGCTTCTCCTGGGCACCATGCTCGTGGCGCTGGTACTCTTTTCGTATGAGAGGAGGATACCCGCCGATGTGACTGCGCTGGGCATCCTGCTCTTTCTGATCCTCACGGGTCTGCTACCAGCCGAAAAAGCCTTCGCCGGGTTCGGGAGCGATGTGGTGGTGATGATGCTCGGCCTCCTGGTCCTCATGGCGGCGCTGGCCCGCACAGGCGTGACCGATGCTGTTGGGCGGGCGATTCTGCGCCGCACCAACGCCAGATCGAACCATCTCCTCCTGGTGGTGATGATCGCTGCGGCGGCGATGGGCGCGTTCGTGAGCAATACCGCGGCGACCGCGTTTTTTCTCCCTATCGTCATCGGATTGGCCCGGCGGGCGAAGCTCAGCGCGGCGAAGCTCCTGATGCCGCTGGCCTTTGCCTCGATTCTCGCCAGTTCCATCACCCTGGTAAGCACCTCCACCAATATTATCGTCAGCGGCCTGATGGCTGAATATGATATGCCGCCGATGGGCATGTTTGAGTTGACGCCGGTCGGCGTGCCGATTGCCATCGTCGGGGTGATCTACATGTTCACCCTGGGCCGCCGCCTGGTTCCAGACCGTATTCCCGCCGAACAGATCGATGAGTTCAGCGCGTACCTTTACCTGACGGAAATTGTGATCCTGCCGGATTCGCCTCTCAGCGGAAAAACACTGCAAGAATCCGGCCTGGGACGCGACCTCGACCTGACGGTGCTGCGGATAGTTCGTGGCGAAGCACAACACCTCGTGCCGCGAGCGATGACCCGTCTGAAGAAGGGTGATGTGCTGCTGGTCGAGGGGGAACGAGAAAACATTCTCCGCGTCAAAAAGACGGCCGGTATTGACATCAAGGCGGACGTCGAGCTTTCCGATCCCGACTTGCAGACTGAAGACATCGGGTTGATCGAGGTAATTCTCCTGCCAGGCTCACCGCTGATCAGGCGGACGTTGAAGAGCCTCCGTTTTCGGGAAAAGTATGGGTTGCAGGTACTGGCGATTAACCGCCACGGAGAAAGGCTCCGGCGTAAGATGAGCCGGATTCGCCTGAGAACGGGCGACGTGCTGGTGGTGCAAGGTGATCGCGCGCGGATAGCGGCGCTGGAAAAGCAGAACACCTTCCGCATCCTGAGTTCGGTCGCCGGAGGGATTCCGCACAGGGAACGTGCTCCGCTTGCCATCACCATCTACGCCGGGGCGCTGACTGCCGCGACGTTCAATCTGGTCTCGCTGCCTGTGGCAATGCTGCTGGGAGCGCTGCTGGTTTTCGTGACGCGCTGCATTACACCTGAAGAAGCGTATAGCCAGATTAATTGGAGTGTGCTGATTCTGATCGCTTCCATGCTGGGCCTCGGCGCAGCGATGGAGGCTACCGGCACGGCAGAGTTTCTGGCCGGGCAAATTGTGCAGCTCGTGGGACACTCGCAACCGGTCTGGCTGCTCACGGGGTTCTTTGCCCTGACGGTACTGCTGACCCAGCCAATGTCCAACCAGGCCGCGGCGGTCGTCGTCCTGCCGGTGGCCATCCAGACGGCCAGGCAATTGGGCCTGAACCCGCGCAGTTTTGCGATGATGATCGCCCTGGCGGCAAGCTGCTCCTTCCTGACCCCGCTCGAGCCGTCTTGCCTGCTCGTCCACGGGCCTGGTCGCTACCGGTTTGTAGATTTCACTAAAGTCGGG
>QMOE01000567.1 GCA_003648125.1 Chloroflexota bacterium | reverse complement strand
TACCTCGGATATTGGAAATATACGATGGGGTGCGTCGTCTCCTGTGCCGTCAAATATCGTGTGTTTCTCCCTGGTTCACGCCATCGCAGGCGCAAATTCTCGCACGTTCACTTGCACCCGATCTCGGACTGCTTCCTCGGCCTCCGCCAGCAGTTGCGCGGCGACTTCTTCGGAAACATAAGCCTCCGTGTGACCAGGCATGGTCTCTCCTTGCTTGCAGATCACGCACTTCATAACTGCCTCCTCTCCCCAAACCCTGGTTCCCATCAGAACAAGTTCAGCAATTTCATTCTCTACCCTCCACCTTCATACTCAAATCCAGCACAGGCGCCGAATGGGTGAGCGCCCCGACCGAGATATAGTCCACGCCGGTAGCGGCGATAGCGGCGACGGTCTCTAAATTGACGTTGCCGGAGGCCTCCAACGGCGTCCGTCCAGCGGCTGTCTCGACCGCCTCCCGCATCTCGCCCAGGCTCATATTGTCCAGCAAAATGCGGTCTACGTCAAGCGGCAGCGCCTGGCGCAACTCGTCCAGGTTCCTGACCTCGACCTCAATGGGTAAATCGGGATGCGCGGCCCTGGCCCGCTCGACCGCGACGGCGATGGAGCCGGCCGCGTCAATGTGGTTATCCTTGACCATCATCATATCGTGCAGACTCATGCGATGGTTCCGCCCGCCGCCCATGCGCACGGCGTACTTTTCCAGCGCGCGGTAGCCGGGATGGGTCTTGCGGGTGTCCAGGATAACCGCGCCGCTTCCGGCGACCGCGTCCACGAAAGCGCGCGTGAGCGTGGCGATGCCCGAAAGCCGCTGCAAAAAGTTGAGTGCGGTCCGCTCCGCCGCCAGCATCCCGCGCCCCGGCCCGGTCACCTCGGCCACCAGATCGCCCGGCCCCACTTGGGCCCCATCCTGAACGTGAGAAATAAATCGCAGGGCCGGGTCCACGCGAGAAAAGACCGCCTCGGCCAGCGGCAGCCCGGCGATGACGCCCGCGCTCTTGGCGACGATGCGCCCGTGTAGCTCCAGTCCGACCGGCAGCACCGCCTCGGATGTGGCGTCCCCCGGCCCAATGTCCTCAGCGATGGCAAGCTCGATCAGCGGCGCGGCGGCTTTGATAACATTCTCCATTCCTCATTCCTCATTTACTCATTTGTACGGGCGCGACCACCACTCCCCTACCCTACTCGAAACAGAGGCGGCATAACCAGCTTGTGCGCAGAGCGGGCCATCATCCCCCGTACCTTTTCCAGCGTGACCGGTTCGATGGCGGAGGTATCTCCCGCTGCGATGGCCGCCAGCACCCGGTCCAGTTCACGGTAGGTGATGCCCATCTCGCCCTCGTCGGTCTGACCGGGCCACAGTCCCGCCGATGGCGCCCGCTCGACGACCTGGCGCGGTACGCCTATCTCGCGGGCCAGTTCCCACACCTGGGTCTTGTCCAGGTCGCCCAGGGGCAAGAGATCAACCCCGCCGTCGCCGTACTTGGTGAAATAGCCGACGGCCAACTCGGTCTTGTTGCCGGAGCCGAGCACCAGGTAGTTGTTGGACTGCGCCAGGTAGTAGAGCGTGATCATGCGCAGGCGGGGTTTGACGTTGGCGGCGGCCAGGCGATTATCCGAGGGCGGCAGGGCAGCGGTCAGCGCGTCGTAGGCCGCGCTCAGATCCACAGTGACGGTAAAAGTGCCGAGCGTATCGGCGACGAGTTGGCCCAGGCGGGCGTCCTCAGGGATGGAGTGACAGGGCATCAGTGCGGCCAGAACACGCTCCGGCCCAACGGCGCGCACCGCCAGCGCGGCCGCGGTGGCCGAATCCACCCCCCCGCTGAGGCCGCAGACGAAACCCTCAGCGTGAGCCTCGGCTAGTCGCTCGCGCAGCCAGGCAGCAATTTGATCTGAAAGAGTCATTGAATCTCCTTGATAGTGTTAAACGTACACTAAATAGAGGCAAAAAAGAAGAAGGTCATTGGTGTACTTGACACACAAAGTATAGTCCAGAGACGGAATTTGTCAAGGAAACAGTCGCCGGGTTTTGACCTCCGCCACAGCGTCATCGCGGAAGTGGTGTAGTTTGGCCGGGCGGCCCTCTCCAGTGCGGTATCCGCCGGCCTCCTCAATGACGCCCGCGCTGAGAATCTTGCGCCGGAAATTGCGCTTGTCCAGCTTTTCCCCCAGGATGACCTCGTAGGCAGCCTGCAACTCGCTGAGGGTAAATGTCGGCGGCAATAGCTCAAAACCTACGGCGGTGTACTCTAATTTGTAGCGCAATCGTTGCAGGGCATAGTCCAGAATGTCGGCGTGATCGAAAGCCAGCGGGGGCAGGTCGTAAACAGACCACCAGCGGGCCTCGGCGGCGTCGTCTCCGGCGCTGGGGTGAATGGCGCTGGCGGGGACCAGGGCAAAGTAGGCCACCGTGATGACCCGGCCTCGCGGGTCGCGGCCCGGCTCGCCAAAAGTGTAGAGCTGCTCCAGGTAGACATCGCGGACGCCTGTCTCTTCCTCCAACTCGCGCAGCGCCGCCCCTTCCAGCGATTCGTCTATATCCACAAAGCCGCCGGGAATAGCCCACATCCCCTCGCCGGGCGGGTGCTTGCGCTTGATGAGCAGCACATACAGATCGCTCTCGCGCAGGGTAAAGATGACAATATCCGCCGTGACCGACGGACGAGGGTAATTTTCCAACGACACCGTTACCGCTCCATCTCAGTGCCGTATCGTGACGCTGCCCATAGCCAGGTCCACTTGCAGGTCAACGCGGTTTTCGGCGCCGGCATAGCCCGGCGAGGTGTAGAC
>QMOE01000566.1 GCA_003648125.1 Chloroflexota bacterium | reverse complement strand
CTGAGATAGTTCACCCACACCTCCTCGACCCACGGGCCGTGCCCCAGCGCCACCGGCCAACGCTCTGGCAAGACGATCTCGGCATTGCGTTCCCCAATCGCATAGTTCAGGCGCTCAAGGACATCACCCACGATGACGGCCATATCGAGAGGCTCGATCTCTACTCCCACGTCTTGAGAAGACTCGTCCCGCGCCACCAGCAACTCGTCAATCACGCCGATCATCTCGCTGCCTCGCTCGGAAATCGCGTCCAGGTAGTGGCGCAATTCCTCCTCCGAGAGCGCAGCGTAATCGGCCTCCAACACCTGGGCAAAACTGACAATCAGCCCCAGCGGCCCTCGCAGATCGTCGGACAGCGCGCGGGAGAGATCGCCCAGTCGCTTGTAGCAGACCTGCAGGTCAACCGTGCGCCGGCGCAGGGTCTCGGACAGACGAGCCGTTTCGATCACACTGGCAGCGGAAGCGGCCAGTGTTTCGATCAGGAGCAAATCGTACTCGTCAAACTCGCCCACCTGCTTGTTGACCACCTCCAGCACGCCAATCAGCCGGTCGCGCGCCCAAAGCGGCGCGGCCAGCAGTGAGGTGGTGCGAAAGCCGGTTTGCTCGTCAATGCCGGAGAAAAAGCGTGGCTCGTCCCGCACGTCGCGGACGACAACGCTTTCCCCCTGCTCCGCCACCCAACCTACCACCCCCTGACCAAGACGCACACGCAGGTCAACCGGGGAATGCTTGTAGCTGTGGTGGTAGGCCGTTCGGCAGACCAGCCAACCCTCCGGCGACTCGTCCCGCAGCCAGACCGAAGCACCCTCCGCACCAATGATCTCGGTGACCGCCGGCAACAGTTGCTCCGTGACTTGTCGCAAATTGAGCGTGGCCGCGAGGTCTTGGCCTGCCCGGCTGAGCAGGGTCAGGTTGTGGTCGCGGCTACGCAGCGCCTCCTCGACTCGCCGGCGCTCGGCCTCCAGGGATTCTAACTCGGCTAGATGCTGGCGCGTCTCTGCCAGATCGGCGATGAGTTGCTGCCTGGTCTTGTCCTGATTTTTCATCTCGTCCCTCCTAAAAAAGGTTCCCCACCCAATTGAAACAAGATGGATACTCGACGAGGTCTATGGATAAACACATCCTGTTCAGAACGGTAACAAACATCTCACCAGGGCGCAAGCGAGCGAGAAAAGTATGCAGAGTATAGTGTATCTATGGAAAGTGAGCAAGTCGCCCATCAAAATGTAGATCACGTTTTTAACGTGACAACTCTGACCCAGCACGCTACAAGCGTGACCTACAAAGTCAAGTGTGACATTGTCAAAGTAATCAGCCCGACGATGGATCGTCGGGCCAGGAGCAAAGTCTCCACCGGAGAGATGGAACACAGACCGCACACACGCTGCTACGAGGGGGTCGGCGTATGAACCGGTTGCAGTACCGCCTCAACCTCGTCCAGCAGCTCCCCGATGGAAAAAGGTTTGGGGATGAAAGCAGCCGCTCCCATAGCAACAAGGCGCTTGCGCTCCCGATCCGCATCAATCACGTGAGCCGAGACTGCGATGATAGGAATAGTCTGGGTCACGGCGTCCCGCTTCAAATGAGTCAAAGCCTCAAACCCATCCATCCCCGGCAAGCGCAGATCAAGCAAAATCAAATTGGGCCGGTAGCGCCGGGCCATAGTCAACGCCTCATACCCATCGGCGGCCACCAATGGAGTAAAGCCAACCCGGCGCATCGTCGCCGAAAGCAAATCGGATGTGTCCGGATCGTCATCAACGACGAGGACACGCCCCTGCCAGATCAGGGCCTGCTCAATGCTCTGCAGCAACTCCTCGGCCCCCACAGGTTTGGTCAGATAGTTCACAATACCCAGGTTCCAGGCAGTCCCATCGTCAGGCATAACGGTAAACACGATCACGGGTATATCAGCCGTAGCAGTATTGTCTTTCAAGGCACGGAGAACATCCAATCCATCAATATCGGGAAGAACCAAATCCAGGAGGATGAGATCGGGTTGGTTCTCTTGGGCCCAAGATACAACCGACCCTCCACGCCCCAGGACATAGCTCCGATACCCGCTGGCCTCCAGTTGTTTCTGAGCAAAGTTAGCGACATCCCGTTCATCATCTACGACCAGGATCGTCCGCGTGCGAGCCGTCAGACGCGGGAGGACGGTCAGGCCACTCTCCACCTCGCCAGACCGCACGGGGATAGGCAGAATAAACGTAAAGGTGCTTCCCTCCCCTGGCTCACTCTCGACCCAGATTCTCCCTCCGTGCATCTCTACAAACATCTTGACGATAGAAAGCCCTAGTCCAGTTCCCCGCTTTTCCTGAACCAAGGGATGATCGGAACGATAAAAGCGCTCAAAGATATGCGCCATATCTTGGGAGTCAATGCCAATGCCTGTATCCTGTACGTCCACCCGCACGGCTCCTTCGACAGGATAAGCCCGCACTTCTATCTCCCCGCCCTCAGGGGTATAACGGATGGCATTACCAATCAGGTTAGTAAGCACCTGGTTGAGCCGGTCCCGATCGCCCATAATGTCAGGCAGCCCTCCGACCACCTCATAAGTGAGCGTCTGATCATTGATCTCAGCCTGGCCTGCCAGTATATTGACCACGTCAGCGATCACCTCACCGATCTGCAGAGGCTTGACCTCGAAGCGAACACGCCCAGTCTCTACCCGCGAGATGTCCAACAGGTCATTGATCAAAGCTGTCAGTCGGTCTGTGTTGCTTTCGATGATGCCCAAGAATCGGCGTTGATTTTCGTTAATGGGGCCAGCAGCACCCGCGTGAAT
>QMOE01000565.1 GCA_003648125.1 Chloroflexota bacterium | reverse complement strand
TCGGCAACCTGGTCGTCCATCACTCGCCCGACCAAGTTCATCTTTTGGCTATCTACTCGCCCGCTCGGACGGCCGAGTGGCAGTGGCTCAAGTGACTGCCACACACCTACGCGCTGAACGACGAGGCCGGACACCGTTATCTGGCCAACGATTCTCTCTCTGCGGAAGATGTCCTCAAGGATTTGCTGGCTGAACTGCACCGCCGCCAGAACCAACTGCACGCTGCCGATTATGGCGCAAAGACGGCCGCGTGGCCCTGGCTGGTGCTGGTGGTGGAGAACTATGCATTGGTGCGCAACAACCCGGCCATCCATCTGCTGCTCTCGCCCGAAGGCCGGCAACTAAACGTGACTGCCATCTTTATGGTGGATCAGGCCCACCAGGTGCCGATGGGTTGCAGCAGTGTCGTCGAGGTGCAGGCCGGTGGACACCTCAAACATTCTATCGCCGGGGCCGCCGGGGAGACTTTTGCCTGTTGGCCCGAGTACGCCGACGCAGCCTTGAGCGAGCAACTAGCCCGCAGCCTCGCCCCCGTCAAAGTCTACACGCTGCAGCCGGACAGCGCCATGCCCTCCCACGTGCGCTTGTTGGACATGATGGGCATCGAGGACATCGTCAAATACGACGTCGCCGCCAACTGGAAGAATCGCTCACCCGATCAGTACCTCCAAGTGCCGATTGGAGAGCGCCGGGGCAATCAACCGCTGGTGTTGGACCTGAATCACACCGGTCATGGCCCCCACGGGCTGATTGCCGGCACCACGGGGTCGGGCAAGAGCGAACTGGTTCAGACTCTGGTGGTGGCCCTGGCGCTGACGCATCACCCCTACGACGTGGGTTTCGTCTTGGTGGATTTCAAGGGCGGTGGCACCTTCTCCGAGTTGGTCAGGTTGCCGCACACACTGGGGATGGTCACCGACCTTACCGGCAACCTGACCGAGCGGGCGCTGGTGGCGTTGGAGGCCGAGATGGACCGGCGCAAGCGGCTGTTCAACGATGCTGGCGTGAACGACATTGGCCTCTACCAGGCCCTGTACTGGCAAGGCAAAGTCGAGAATCCGCTGCCGCGTCTGGTGGTGATCATTGACGAGTTTGCCGAGTTGGTCAACGATTATCCAGACTTTATGGATGGATTGATCGGTATCGCGCGGGTAGGGCGCTCGTTGGGTGTGCATTTGATTTTGGCAACCCAGAGCCCAGCCGGCGTGGTCAAGCAGCAGATTTGGGCCAACGCCAAGTTCCGCATTTGCCTGCGCGTCGAATCGCGCCAGGAAAGCCAAGAGATGCTACACCGCCCGGAGGCGGCCAACTTGCCCCGGGTGCCGGGGCGCGGCTATCTTCAGGTGGGCAACAATGACGTGTTCGAACTCTTCCAGGTCGCGCGCGTGGCCGGCCGCTATCACGTCGCGGGCGACACCGACCCGCTCCGGCCAGAGGAACGTATCGTCATCGCCGAAATCTCGCCCCTGGGCCGGCGCAACGTGCTATTTGATTCGCGGCAGGCGCAAGAGCGGAAGAATGCCCATACTGCCTGGCCCACGGACATTGACGCGGTGGTGCCGAGACTGGCGGACGTAGCAAAGCGGATGAACGTCGCCAAACTGCCCAGCCCCTGGCCCGATCCGTTGCCGGATCACGTGGCCTTGCCTGATCTGTTGTGTCAGCAAGGGTACGCTGGGTGGGATGGGGCTGGCTGGGTGTTTGACCGTGCCGCTTTGGCGCCGCGGCCATCGCAGGCGCGCTTTTGCCGTGCCTGCGGCGAGCCGCTGCGGGCCGGAGCAAAATTCTGCCCCAATTGCGGCACTCTGGTACCGAACCGCTGCCGCCAGTGTGGCGGGCTGTCAAGACCTGGCGCCAAATTCTGTGCCTCCTGCGGCAAAGTGATCACGGCTGTCCCACTTCCTGCGCCGACTTTATCCCCGCGCTCGCCCACTCCGCGTTCAGGCCGTCCATCGTGCTTCTCAATGTGTTGATCATGGTTTCTGTTTCGGTCTTTTTGCCATCGAAGGTGTGAGCGACGGCCTCGAGCCTTGCCGGGGAGACAACAATTTGGGTCATGGGCTTTCTCCATTTGCACGAGATTAGGAACTGGGTATAATTATAGCATCCTGTTTCGTAACTCTAGTTTCCGGTAAATGGTGTAGCATTCAGAATGCCTCAATCGCCATATATGGGGGGTGCGCATTGCGAAAACCCAATATATGGGGGTAGCATTTAAATTATCGAAAGTTAGGGTCTGGCCGCAGGAACCCCAACTTCCAATAATGACTCACCATACCCTACATATGGGGGTCGCTAACCAAGCACCCCCTATATGTGGGCAAGGTACAAGTTTCCAGTCTCCAACTTGGCGGAAACTAAAGTTATTATGAGCATAGAGCCAAGCATGACTCTCTGATAAACATCGGCGTCTTTAGAACTGCACTGGATATGACTTTAGTTATCATCACTCTCCACTCCCCCAGCCCCCGTGGCACGCTCGACCTGGAACTGCCAGGCGAGGCACCGCTGCGCAACCTGCTCCCCGAACTGGTGCGCGTCCTGCAACTACCGCCCGCCGACGGCGCGGGACGGCCCATCACGTATCAACTTGTCCACCAGGCCCAAAGACGCCCCCTGCACGAAGCGGAAACGCTGCTGGATGCCAGGATTGTCACCGGGGATGTGTTGTCCCTGGTCGGCGCTGCCCCGCAGATGCATGCTGCGCCGGGGGGAGCGAGCGCAAGTCATTGGGGTGCCTCGGCCCTTCGACAGGGCGGCTCGACTGAGCTCGCCGAAGTCTCAGGGCAGGCC
>QMOE01000564.1 GCA_003648125.1 Chloroflexota bacterium | reverse complement strand
GGGGGTCGAGGAGGCCGCGCGTTGGCGAGCCTTCCGCCGCTATCTGAAGAACCTCAAGCAGTACGGCGACCTGCAGGCAGCGCAGGCGGTGCTCGACCGGTACTTTGCCTACGCGGTGGCGCTGGACGTGGAAGATGTGGTACTTGAGCAGGCGGAGGCATTGGGCGCGTTGACGCCGGTGTGGATGGCACCGGTGGCGGTGGAGGTAGGCGCGGCGACGGTGGCTGAGGCCGAACGGAAGCGGAGGCTGGGGGTTCGCTTGCCCGGCGTCTTGGGCGCCGCCAGGGGAGCGGCGAAGGCGGAGCCTCTACGGGCGGCAAAAGTGCGCCCCTCACTGGCCGAGCGCCCTGCCGGCGCCGACCTCTCCCTCGACGGATTGGCGGGCAACCTGGGCCGCTCTCTCGACCGGGCCAGCCGTTCTCTGGGTTCGCTCCTGGACACCGCTGCGGGCGAGGCGCAGGCTTCGCCCTTCGAGGTGATGGTGAAGGGCGCGGGCGGGGCCACGAAGATGACGTGGAAGGCCGGCACGAGCACGATGAAGGTTCTGGGCGACATTCTGGAAGCCTCCTCGTCGGGCGGAGGTGGGGGCGGGTATAGCGGTGGGAAGAGTAGGAGCAGGAGTAGAAGCAGTAGTTTCTTCCGCTCCAGCAGTTGGAGCAGTAGCAGTCCAAGTTCTAGCAGGAGCAGCAGTAGAAGCAGTCGGAGCTCCAGTCGAAGCAGCAGCCGGCGCAGTGGTGGCGGGGGGCGGAGGGGGTTCAGGTAACAGGACAGCGCACTGGCTTCGCAAGTCCGTTGATACTCAAGACAAAAGGTTCTGGCGAACCATCCGCCAGAACCTTTTGCTTTGCGAACTGTTTGGAGGCGTGTGACGAATCACGAATTACACATCAGCCGGTTGCTTCAACTCAGGCTACGTACCGCTTGAGCATCAGCACCCAACGCTTTTGAAGCCTCCATGGCAAGCCCTCGTCTACTTGTCACACACAGCAACCCCTGCGTATTTTGGAGATGGATAAACGATGGGCATTTCGACGACGGGAACGCGAATCTCGTGCTTAACGCCGAGTTCGATTTCGGAGACCCTCATAATTCGGTCCATTGCTTCGGCGGTGACGGCGTCGTAGTATCGTTCACCGCATTGAGTACAGACGTGTGCGGGAACGTCCTCAATCAGGATATAACGACCTTTCCAACGTCGCATGACGTTGACTTGTTGTGCAGTCACCTCGCCGCCGCAGAAGTAACAATCAAACGTCTGCTCGTTCATAAGTTGATCTCCTCGGTGCTCGCGTGCGTGGATCAAGCCACTTGGGTAGGGTCGGAACGTAGACAGTAATAATCAATACCTCTTCAATCTGAGCCAGTATCGTCAGGACAACGTGCAATGGTCGCCCGTCCTCTGCTGTGCCCAACATCAGGCAACTGTGGCCACGAGGATCGTCGGGATAATCCTCCAGCAATTCCCCCATTGAGGATAGCCGTCTTGATGTCGTCAATGGTGATCGTTTCTGCCTCTCGTTCGACTTCGGCGTGGTGAGAAGTCTTGTATTGCCCCTGCCGGACGAGTGCCTGGACCCGTGCAATATCCATAGTGATTCTTGACGATGGTGCTTTAGATAGATTATAGGTATCATCTCAATATTCTGGGGCACTTTTAACGTAGCCGCGCTTTCCATAGCGCGTTATGCCCGCGAGGTATGGAAACCTCGGCTACATTGCCCCACTTTATTGAGCAGATACGATTATAGCCTCTTTTCGCCAGGAAGCAAATGGTCTTGCCAGCCAGCGCGGCGCTGAAGGTTGACTGAGAGGCCCGGCTCTCCGCCAGGCCTCTCGTCTTATTCCTCGCCTGCTGATCCCGCTCAGGCCCTGCGCCGCTTGAGCAGCGCCGCTCCGCTGGCTGCCGTGATGACTGCTACGGCCAGCAAGATCCACGGCCAGAGCAGCGCCGGCGTGCCCACCGGCACGGTGACGCCGCCGACGGGAAGCGCAAACGTGGCGGTGCAAGTCTTGTCCGCGTCCATCGTGACCTTGCCGTCGGCGCAGTCGGCGTGTCCGCTCCAGCCGGCAAAGACGGAGTCCACATCCGGGGTCGCCGTCAGCGTCACGACTGTGCCCTTCCCGTAGGTTTCCGTGCAGTCCGCGCCGCAGTTGATCCCTGCGGGATCGCTGGTCACTGTCCCGTCTCCGGTGCCCGCCTTTGTGACCGCTAGAGTGAATTGCTCCAACTCGTACGCGCCGAGGTCGGGGTCTGTGCCCTGGGGACGGATCACGCCGTCCTTGTCCGTCGCCACGCCTGCGTCCACGCCCTCGTCTATCGCCGCCGAGCCGGGGCCGATGTGATAGTCGCCGGCGTCGGGGTCCACAAAGGCCGGGTCGCCCCAGTAGTCATTGGCTCGGACGATGCTTCCCCCACCACCCCAGTCGGTGGTGTTGGCCCAGGCCCCGCTGCCCCACAGCGTGCTCTCCAGCGTGGCGGTGTTGCCCGCCGTGACGTTGATGCCCACGCTGTGGCTGACCAGGATGGTGTTGGTCAGCGCCACGGTGCTATAGTCGGCGACGGCGTTGATGACACAGACACCGCTGCCATCGCCGCCAGTGTTGCGGGCGATGGTGTTGTGACGCAGGTTGGCGGTGCTTGCACTTACCATCACTCCACTCACGGCCGCACCGGCCTGGTTGTCGGCGATGACGTTGTTGTCCAGCGTGGCGTCATCGCTGAAGGCCAGTTGGACTCCGCCGCTCAAGTCTGCCGTGTTGCTGTAGATGGCGTTGCCGCTCAGCGTGGCGCCGTCGCTTTC
>QMOE01000563.1 GCA_003648125.1 Chloroflexota bacterium | reverse complement strand
CGCCGTGGAGCGGGAGGCCCTGGATGCTGGTGTCGACCTGCGAGGCTCGCAGCCCACCCCGGGTAACATGGCTGGCGGGGTGACGACCATCGAGGAGAAGTCGCTGGGCTGCGTGTACAAGGCAGGCAGCGCCCCCGTGCAGGGCGTGCTCAGTTACGGCCAGCGTCCACCGGGTCGCGGGTTGTACGTGATGGACACCCCGGGCCAGGACGCGGAAAGTATCACCGGGATGGTCGCCGGCGGTGCGCAGGTGATTCTATTCAGCACCGGGCGGGGCACACCGTTGGGCGCGCCGCTGGTTCCCACCATCAAGATCACCGCCAATCCGCAGGCCGCCGTGCACATGGCTGAGCACGTGGACCTCTCGGTGGCCTCGGTGCTGGAGGGGCAGAGCACAGTCGAGGAAGAGGGCGAGAAGTTGTGGCAGCTTCTGTTGAGAGTTCTCGGCGGGCAACTCACCGCCGCCGAGAACTGGGGCGATGGCGAATTGGCCATCACCCGCGCCGGGCCCACAGTGTGAGCCGGTGCGGGTCAGCCGATGTGGGTCACCCGATGGAGCGGATTAAGCGGATTGGGCCGATGCGGTCCCATCGGCTTCATCGGTTTAATCGGCTGACGGGGCTTCATCGGCTGACCAGATCACCCGATGGAGCGGATTGGGCCGATGCGGTCCCATCGGCTTCATCGGTTCAATCGGCTGACCGGGCCTCATCGGTTTAATCGGCTGACTGAGAGGTTACTATGACGACTCAAAGCACTCCTTCATCCCCGTCATCTACTTTGCAACCTGAATCCGCATTTGAAGCCGGGCGGGTGCTCACCCTGGCAGGCGGCCACTTTATCCACGACGTGTTCAGCAGCTTCCTCGTGCCCCTGCTCCCGTTGATCATCGAGAAGTTTGGGCTTTCGCTGACTCTCGCCGGACTGCTGCCGGCCCTTTATCGCTTCCCCTCGGCTTTTAACCCCTTCATCGGCGTCCTGGCTGACCGGATGGATCTGCGGATGCTGGTCATTCTGGCCCCTACCCTCACCGCCACCACTATGAGTCTGATCGGCATGGCTCCCAGTTATGCCGTCATCGCCATCTTGCTGCTGGTCGCCGGTGCAAGCTCGGCGGCGCTGCACGTGCCTGGGCCGGTGATGGTAGCCCGATCTTCGGGGGTACGGGTGGGCAAGGGGATGAGCTTCTGGATGACCGGCGGCGAACTGGCCCGCACCGTGGGGCCGTTGCTCGCTGTGAGCGTGGCCTCGCTCTGGGGGCTGGAGGGGATGTACCCGGTGATGGTGGTGGGCATGGCGGCCTCGGCCCTGCTCTACTGGCGGCTCAAGGATGCGCCTTTCACCGCCCGCGCTGCCCATCCTCATGGCTCCCCAGGACAGATGTGGCGTGCGTTGGGCAGAGTGCTCGTGCCCATCACCGGTATTCTTCTGTGTAAGAATTTCATGTCCTCGGCGTTGACCACGTTCCTGCCCACTTTCCTGTCCTCCGAGGGCAAAAGCCTGTGGTTCGGCGGCGCAGCTTTGGCCATACTGGAGCTCTCCGGGGCCGTGGGTGCGCTGGCCGCCGGCACTCTCAGCGACCGGCTGGGACGGCGCACGGTGTTGTTCATCGCCCTGGCGGTTTCTCCCCTCCTGGTGTTGGGTCTGCTTGCCGCCGATGGCTGGATACTGTTCCCCATTCTGGTCGCCCTGGGATTCACTATCCTATCCCCCACGCCGGTGGTCATGGCCATCGTCCAGGACCGTGCATCGGATAACCCGGCCACCGCCAACGGCCTGTACATGGCCATCAGCTTTCTCATCGGCTCCGGGATGAGTATCCTGGTTGGCCGCTTGGGGGATGCGGTGGGGCTGCGGGCTGCTTTCACCTGGAGCGCGGTGCTGGCTTTCCTGGGGATTCCGATCATCTTTTTCCTGTAAACCTTGCGAAGGTTGCGAACCTTCGCAAGGTTTACTACTCCCCCACGTCTTGGACACCCTGCGATTGTGTGCTATAATAGACGCCCAAATCACAGGATGTACACAAGAGCTTTCTCGGAAAAGGCTGTTTTGCCCCTACAACACTACAGCGAATTGAGAAACAAACGAATTTCTCTCTCAGCCAGCCATTCGTTTTATTCCAAATTCGTTGTAGTGTTCCACAACGACTACTTTCCGAGAGAACTAACAATCAAGCGGAGGGAACGTCATGCGTATCGTCATCACCGGCTGCAAGGGACAACTGGGCACTGCACTGCAAGAAGTGCTACGTGAAGATATTTTTTTCGGCATGGACCTGCCCGAGTACGACATCACCCGCCGGGCCAGTGTCGAACAGGCTATCCGTGACTTCAAACCCGATGTGGTGATCAATGCTGCGGCCTACACTAACGTGGATGGCTGCGAGCGCGATCCTGACCTAGCCTACCGGGTCAACGCCCTGGGAGCGCAGAATCTGGCCCTTATCTGCCAGCGCTGCGACGCGGACCTGGTCCACGTGAGCACCAACGAGGTATTCGATGGGACCAAAACCGAACCCTACCTGGAGTTTGATGCGGTTCATCCCATCAATGCTTATGGCCGCTCGAAAGCAGCCGGTGAACTCCTGGTGAAGATGTTGTGGAACAGGAGCTACATCGTACGCACTGCCTGGCTGTATGCCCGCAGCGGCAAGACGTTCCCCTACAAGATTCTGACCAGGGCCAGGGAATACGGCGCACTGCGCGTGGTCACAGACGAGATAAGCTCACCGACCTACGCGCCCGACCTGGCGGCGGCCATCTCGCAGCTCATCCACAGCGGACAGTACGGCATCTACCATT
>QMOE01000562.1 GCA_003648125.1 Chloroflexota bacterium | reverse complement strand
GGGCGTGGTGCAGCGCAAAACCCGGCAGCGCGCCGATACGATCATCGGCGTGATGTGGGCCATCGGCATGGCGATCGGTATCGTGTTTGTGGACTTGACGAAGGGGTACGTCGTTGACCTGATGAGTTACCTGTTCGGCAGTATCCTGACCGTGCCGCGCAGCGACCTTGTCATAATGGCGATCCTCAATGTCGTCATCATCGCGTTGGTCACGGTCTTTTACAAAGAGTTGTTGGCGGTGTCGTTTGATGAAACTTTCGCCACCGTCGAGAATGTGCCGGTGGATACGATCTACATCACCCTGCTCTGCATGATCGGCCTGACCGTGGTGATGCTGATGCGCATCGTAGGGCTGATCATGGTCATCGCGCTGCTGACGATGCCGGCGGCCATCAGTGCGCAGTTCACGACCAATCTCAAGAAAATGATGATCCTGTCCATCATCCTGGGCATCGTTTTCACGACGACGGGCCTCTGGCTCTCTTACACCCTGAACCTGACTTCTGGGGCGACGATCATCCTCGTGTCTGGGGGCGCTTTCCTGCTGAGCCTGGCGCTGCATAAAGCTCGGCTACACCTATGAATCCGAAACAGATTTTGCCGGCCGCTTGATGAAAAGCGGTACTGGCAGGCGTATCGCCGCCAGCGGAGCGAGGCTGCTGCACACGAGCCTGTCTACAGGCGCGACAAAGCGACGGGCCGGACGCGCATCGTCATTGACCAGCCCATCCTCGAGCCGGGGCCGCCCCACGAGCAAAGTTCCTCCCGCGCCCAGGCGACCAGGTCACGTGGCGCTCGCTGTTGGCGATGGGCATCAGTGGAGGATTGGTCCCCTGCCCCGACGCCATAGCGATTTTGCTGATCGCCGTGACCGTCAACCGCATCTTGCTGGGGCTATCGTTGATCGCGGCCTTTAGCGTGGGACTGGCGGTGATGTTGATCGCGATTGGCATCGTGACGGTGCAGAGTCGGCGCTTGCTGGTACATCAACAGACGCTGCGTCGCCTGGAGCCGGCGATGCCATTCGTCAGCGCGGCCCTGGTGCTGGGGCTGGGACTGACCTTGAGCGCAGCGCGGCGGACCGGACTGCTTGCGTTCGAGATGCAACCTTCCCCGCCGGTAGCACAGTTCCGGTTCAATGAGGCACACGTCCTTTACCTGGACACCGATGAATCGGGCCACAACCAGCTTTTCACCGTCCCGGTCGCCGGCGGCAAGAGGCCGAGCGCAATATCGGCCGGGTACGGCGGGACCTGGAGCAGATGGATCGTGGACGCCGTCCACGAAATCGGCTGTGGTAGTCGTCCGACAGAACGAGCCAATCCTATTTCGGGGGCAGTATCGGCTCCTATGCTGGCGCGGTCAAGTCACCGGATGGCCAACACAAAGAACACCGCCGCCGCGACCGCCAGGACGCACGTCGGGACACCCACCAACAGCGCTACGACAATCAACGTAATGGAAAAAGTCCCCCCTGAACGGACCATCCGCTCCGCCCCCGACTCCTCGGCCGTCACCTGGGGCGCAGGTAACCCCTCGGCGCTGTGGGCCAACGCCAGCAAGTCGTCGAGCCACACCTGCGCCTCCTCCGGCTCGATCCCATATCGGAAAAAGTTCTTGTTGCGGTAGAGACGCAAGTGGAACGCGCCCGGCTGGAGAAACAGTTGCGGCATCAGCACCCAGCTCTCCCCGGCCCGCAGCAGCCGCTGGATCAGCATCCTGGCCTCAGGATTGGATAGCAGCAAGCGCGCCCATTCCTCATCTAGCGCGAATATGCTCAACTCGCCCAGGTCTGGATCGTCGAGTGCCAAAGGCTCCCGTCCCAGCATCCCCGCCACGGCCAGGCTCGTCCCGCTCTTTTCGGCGATGCCCATGCGGGTCTGGAGCGGCGTGCTGACGTACAGATCAAGCGTCGGGCCACGGTAAAAGCGAGCGATGATCTCCCGCCCCTGCACGCTGCCCTGGTACTGCCGCCCGCTGATCATATACCTGCTCCCCGTCAGTCCCCAGGGGGTGAACAGCGAGTCGAGCCAGCGCTTGCGGCGGTAGAACGTCCACACCAGCACGCCCAATCCGCCGCCGAACAGAATGAACAGAAACAGGATAGCCGGTATAATCATCACCCAGATACTACTGTTATGGTTGGTATAATACCACAGGGGGACGAAAATCAGCACGCATGCCAGCGGAACGGCGATCACGGGGGCAAACAGGCTGACTATCAGACCGCGCACGTAATCTTTGGACTGGGCCTGGAGTAGCTTGAGCATCGAATTTCTCCTTTTCGAACGCGGAAAACAAAGGGGTTGCCAGAACCTCGCTTCCAAGAACCACAGTTCGCCCTAAAGCAACCCCGATTTGGCGCTATCCACCCACCCCGCGTCCGATTGTACGTCCGTTTTGTAAACAATCAAGTCGGCATCCCACTGCGCAGCGGCAAAGTAGACGCTCTTGTCCGCTTCACTTTGGATATCGGTATAGCACCAAACCTGACTCTCGGTCGCCTCCCATTGGCTCGTCGTCTCGTAGACGATCAGGTCGGCCTCCGAACGGATGTCGGTGACGAAAACTTTTATATCCGCCTCGGACGATACATCGGTTTTGAATAGTTTGGGCATTGGGTGATCTCCTATTAAAAGTGATTACGGCGCTGAAAGCTCAGCATCCAACTCGGCGAGCGCTTTCTCTACCCATGCCAGCATTTCTGGATCATCGGACAACTCTTGCACCTTGAGCACATCCGCCTTTGCCGCCTCCAACTTGCCCATATTGGCGTATGCAACGGCCCGTTTGTAATAGCTAT
>QMOE01000561.1 GCA_003648125.1 Chloroflexota bacterium | reverse complement strand
GAGTAAAGCGGGTTGCCCGCCCGGACTTGCCATTTTCCCCCCACGCGCTAAACTATCCATGTTGTCGCTCCTGCCCCTCCACGCAACTCCAGAGTAAGCGCGAGGCTTGCCCCTGCCCGTCGAGACCGACTTGAGACGACTGGTGGGGCAACGATCCTTCACACTCCGCAAAACCAGTGCTCCTGTGTTTGTCAGTCCCACACTCGTAAAGTATAATGAGCAAAAGCAGGAGTGACCGATTCCAAATGTTACATATCCATCTACTTGGCCCCCCCCAAATCTTTGCCGACGGCGAGCCAGTGCCGTTGCCGTCGCCGGCCAAGGCGTTCTTGCTGTGGGCCTACTTGCTCCTCAAGTGGGAGCGTCCCGTCCCACGCGAGCAACTCGCCTATCTCCTCTGGCCCGACGTGCCCGAAACCGAGGCCCGTGCCAACTTGCGCCGGCACCTGCACCTGCTGCGGAAGCAGTTGCCCCCGCCACCCCAGGGCGCGGACTGGATTCTGACGACCCGAGGCACGCTCCAGTGGGACCCCGCCGCCCCCTGCTGGCTGGATGTGGCGCTGCTCGACCGGTTTGTCGCCGAGACGGCCAGCGAGCAAGCGTGGGCGGCGGTCGTCGAGTGCTATCGCGGTGACCTGCTGGAAGGGTTCTACGACGACTGGGTGCTGACCGAGCGCACCCGCCTGCAACAGCGGTATATCCGCATCCCGGAACAGCGTATCGCCCTCCAAAAGGCGCGGGGCGACCTGCGCGGGGCAATCCACACGACACAGCGATTGCTGGCTTGCGACCCCTTGCGCGAGGAACCCTACCGCTACCTGATGGAACTTCACTATCGCCTCGGCGACCGAGCCGCTGCCCTGCGCGAGTTCGAGCGCTGCCAGAGATTGCTGCGCACCGAAAATGAACTTTTGTTCGGCTTCGGATATTGATGGCAAGCAGCTCTACCTGGGCATTCAGGTGGGAAGCGATCCGGAAATGACTGATCGCCAGGCCATCTACCCGGTGCCCTACGCCTTCAGCCTGCGACCGGGAGCGCAAATCAGCGGTACGCTGTCCAGCGATGCCATCCTGCACATCGAAAACTGGGGCACCGGAGGCCGGGGACTCCGCGCCTACGCGATGGATGAATCCAGCACCAACTATGGCGTGATAGGCGCTTCCAGGTCGCCGAACGGCTATGGCGGCTATTTCTACAACAACGGAGGCGGTGTTGGTCTGTATGGATCGAGCACGGTCAGCGTCGCTGTCGCCGGTCTACAATCGGGCTATACTTTGGATGACCTGGGTCTCTGGTCGCCTCCTGGTGGCCTCTTTGGCGGACAGAACGGCGTCATCGGCATCGGCACCACCGGTGTGCTGGGGTTGACGGATAGCGACAGCGGATGGGCCGGCATGTTCACCGGCGATGGGAACGGCGTCCGCATCAGCACGCAGGCTGGCAAAGTCGGCCTCGAGGTGCTCGGCGGCACCAAGAATGCCGTCGTCGGCACCACCGACGGCGCCCGCCTCCTCTACACCGAGGAATCCACCGAGGTATGGTTCACCGACTATGGCTTTGGGCAACTAGAAGACGGCGCAGTCACCATCTCCATCGATCCCAGCTTTGCCCAGACAGTCAACCTGGAGGACGAGCCCTATCATGTCTTTGTCCAGGTCTATGGCAACGCCGAGGTCTATGTGACCAACCGCACCCCCATCCAGTTCGAGGTGCGTCTGCGCGACGGAGACCCAGAGGTGGAATTCTCTTACCGCATCGTGGCCAAGCGGCTGGGGTATGAAGGGCATAGGATGGAACTCGCGCCGTGGGCCGACGACGATCCGAACCTTTATTCTGAGCAACGAGGAGAGTAGGGAGCGCGAGATGAAACAAGCGACAGTTTTTTCAGCTCTGATCATCATCCTGTTGTTTGCCCTGGTAGGCAGCGTCGCCCTGGCAATGTCCTCCGACAACTACCGGCTGGACTGGTTCACCCCGCTGACCGGCAGCGGCGGGGGTGCGGTCAGTTCCGCCAACTATGCCGTCGAGTTCACCGTCGGACAGGTAGGCCCCGGCACGTTTGGCAGCGCAAACTATGACGCCTGCCTGGGCTACTGGTGCGGCGTGGAGGTCGAGTACAGCATCTACCTGCCGCTGATCCTGAAGAATCGATAGACAAGCGCCTCCCGCAGGTCTCGCGCCTGCGGGAGGCGTTTCGAAGGGAGGTTCTGCGATGAACCGCCACTGGATGTGCCAAGCTGTGGCCCTGGGCCTTGTCGCGGTGGGCACTTTGGGCCTCTGGGCCTGGTCCAACGACGCCCAGGCTGGCGTGACGGTTCGCCCGTCCGCCCCGTCGGTCCAGCGGGCAGAGAGCCTCTGCCCGCCGCTGGCTCCGCCCACCGGCGACACCGTGACCGTCTCGACCGAGGCCGACCTGCGCTACCAGGCCACCAACGCCGCCCCCGGCACGACCATCCTGGTCTCACCGGCAACCTACAACCTGCAAGACGCCGTCTGGGTACAGCAGGACGGCATCACCATCCGGGGGGCGACGGGAGACCGGGACGACGTGATCCTGGACGGGGGCGGCATGCTCACCGGGAGCCACACGCACGTCATCGCCATCGACGCCGACGACGTGACCATCGCCGACCTGACCATCCGCAACGGCGACGAGCACGGCGTCTCGGTGCAAGGCAGCGACCGGCCCACCCTCTACAATCTGCACATACTGGACACCGGCTATCAACTGGTCAAAGTCAACCCGGTGGGCGACGGGAGCGAAGACGGCCTGCTGGCCTGCTCGCGGCTGGAGTACACCACCACCT
>QMOE01000560.1 GCA_003648125.1 Chloroflexota bacterium | reverse complement strand
GGCGAGATTCTTCACCTCCGCTGCGCTCCGGTTCAGAATGACAGGCTTATGGCCAAGGTCTTGCCCCACTCTATTGAGAAGACACCTTTTTAGTATGTTGCGCATCGTGCCATAAGGCCGTATAATTGGGGGTAAACCCTCGATGAGGTTACGACGATGGCCATTCTGGCACTGCGTATTTGGCTGTTCGGCCAGTTCGAACTTGGCTGGGGTGATGCCCCGCTCCCTGTCCCTCAATCCTCGGCAGCACGCTCGCTGCTGGCATATCTCGTCGTCCACCATGACCGGGCCATCCCTCGTGACCGGCTGACGGGCATCTTTTGGCCGGAGCGACCTGACCCCTCCGCTCGTCGCGCCCTCTCCCAGGCCCTTTGGCAAATCCGCCAATCTCTGCGCCCCGCCGCCGGCCGCCTGGTGACGGAGCGAGATGCCGTCACCTTTGTGCTCCACCCCGGCGACTGGCTCGATGTAAAAGAGTTCGAGGAAAAAGTGCGCCGGGATACAAGTAGACAAGTGGACAGGTACACGAGGGCTGTGGCTCTCTACCGCGCCGATTTTCTGCAAGGCATTTACGACGACTGGGCGCTTTTGGAGCGGGAGCGGCTGCGAGAACTGTACCTGGGCACATTGGAACGCCTGATCACACTGCGCAAGCAGCGAGGCAACTATGCGCAGGCGTTCATCTGCGCCCAGCGCCTGGTCGCCGCCGACCCGCTGCGCGAGGCGGCCCACCGCGAACTGATGCGCCTCTACTATTTCCTGGATCGCCCCCGCGCTGCCCTGGAGCAGTTTGTCACGCTGCGGAACTTGTTGGCAGGTGAACTGGGGGTTCCCCCGGCCTCTGCCACTGTCTCTCTCTACCAGGAAATCGCTGCTGCGCTGGAGGAGGCCGATTCCCCGCACCTGCCCATCGCGCCGCTGCCTCCGCCCCTGTTGCACGATCTGGCTCGCTTGCCCTTTGTGGGACGGGCCAATGAGCGCTCCGCACTGCTGTACGCCTTGCAGACCGCGGCCCAGAGCCAGGGCGGGCTGGCCCTGGTCGAAGGGGATGCCGGCGTGGGCAAGACGCGCCTGGTCAACGAAATCGTCGCCGACGCACGGTGGCGCGGCTTCCAGGTTGGGCTGGGTAAGGCGGACCCGCTGGCCACCTCGGCCTCGTACCAACTCTTGCGTGATGCCTTGTCGCCCCTGCTGACGTCACTGCGCATTGCCCAACTGGCCGAACTGATCGAGATGCTGTGGCTCAGTGCCATTGCCCCCCTCTTTCCGGCCATGGCCGAACATCTGCCCGATCTCCCCCCCCTCGTCCCCCTTGAGCCTCACGAGGAGCAGCAACGGCTATGGGAGGGTTGCGCTCGCTGTCTGGCCGGGCTGGCCTCCATTTCCCCCCTCCTGCTCGTTCTCGAAGACCTGCACTGGGCGGACGAGGCCACGCTGTCTGCGCTCCCCCACCTGGCCCCTCATCTGCGCGCAAACCGCATACTGCTCGTCCTCACCTGCCGCACCGCCGAAGCCCGTGAGCGGGCCGCCGTCTGGGAGACCCTCGAGGCGCTCGACCGGGCCCGGCCTCTCCTGCGGTCTCACCTGCCCCCCCTTGAGCGCGCAGATGCCGTGTCTCTGGTCCGGCGGGCGCTGGGGGCGGGTGAGGCGGACGCCCAGGCCACCATCTTTGCCCGGCGGTTGCAGGACGAAACGGGGGGCAACGCGCTCTTCCTGGTAGAGACCCTCAAGTCGCTGCTGGAACAAGGTGCCCTTGCCCCATCGTCCAACGGCGGCTGGGTTTTCCCTTCCGAGGCCCTGCCGTTGCCTATCCCCGCCTCGGTGCAGGAACTCGTCGGTGCGCGACTGGCACGCTTGTCTCCCGCCCTGCGCGTCGTGCTGGAACTGGTCGCCGTGCTTGGGGAGGAAGCCGACTTTGCCGTTCTCTCCCACGCCAGCGATGCCTCCCCCGCTGACCTGACCAGCCGGCTGGAGACCCTGTGCCAACGGGGTTTCCTGGTTGAGACCGATGATCGCTACTGCTTTGAGCACGACCGCATCCGGGAGAGTGTCTACCAGACTATTGCCCCGGAGCGCCGGCGGACGCTGCACCGGCAGGCTGGCGCCGTGCTGGAGAGGCTGCATCCTGAGCGGATTGAGCCACTGGCCCTCCACTTTGACCGGGGTGATGTGCGTGAAAAGGCACTGACCTACACCTTGCAGGCCGGGGAGCGGGCCGGGGCAGTCTACGACTACGAGATGGCACTGGCCCATTACCAGCGAGCGCTGGCCCTGGCCTGTGACGACCCGGCTGCCCGTTGGGACGTGCTGGCCCGGCAAGAGCAGGCATTGAGTATCCTGAGCCGCCGGGAGGAGCAGAGCAATATGCTGGATGAGATGCTGCGCTTGGCGCAAGTGCTCGATGATCCCGTGCGTCGGGCCCGCACACACTATCGCCGGGGTTGGCAGGAGGTGCTGGCCGGAAAACCTCGGCAGGCGTTATCGCTGCTCGACGAGGCTGCCGGACTGGCCCGCGCAGCCGGTGAACGTGATCTGCTCGGCGACTGCCTGACATCGGCGGCCCGCGCCTGGTGGCGCATCGGTGACGTGACCCGCTGCCAGGCGGCAGTCGAGGAGGCACGGGCCCTCTTTCAGGAGACGGGCAACCGCCAGAACGAAAACCGTGTACTCAACATGCTGGGCAACCTGCACCTGGGGCTGACCGGCAACTATGCCCAGGCGCTGATGTACTTTGAGGAGGACCAAGATGTTGCCCACGAACTCGGTGATCGCTACAGAGAGGCCGCTGCTCAGGCCAACGCCGGCATC
>QMOE01000559.1 GCA_003648125.1 Chloroflexota bacterium | reverse complement strand
GTCCCAGCCGCAACAGTACACAGATAACATCCCTAAATCGTGCAGGTGCATGTCCCCCTCGACGTGGGCTTGTTGCACATCCGGCGGGTAAATTTTGTGCAGCCAGTAGCGGGCGGCGATGGAGGAAGCCACGTAGAAATTCAGCCCCTGGAGAGAATAGTTCATATTGCTATTCTCGCTGACCCGCCAGTCAGTGCGCTGGAGGTAATCGTCCACCAGCTTTTCCGTATCAATGAGCATCTTTTGGGCAGCCCTGGCCTCGGCCCGCTCGTGACGGTAGAGAATGTACGCCTTGGAAACCCGCGGGTTGCCCGATTTGATCAGCACCTCCTCGACGACGTCCTGAATCTGCTCTACGTGGGGCGTGTGGTCGTCCTGCCCGAACCGCTCCTCCAGGATACCGGCCACGGCCCAAGAGAGAGTCTCGGCCCATTGGCGGCTCTCTCCGTTCCCCACCGCCTGAGCGGCGGCATAGATACCATTCTCGATTCTCCCGCGGTCAAAGGGCGCTTTTGTACCATCGCGCTTGATGACTTGGTCTACACTCATTGAATCCTCACTTGTAGAAATGATGGTTGTGTGCCTAACGTAGGTCACGTTTTCAACGTGATGGCTCTGATCCGTCACGCTGCAAGCGTGACCTACAAAGTTTACTGGCACCCCAGGATGATACCATAAGAAGGCTCAAGAGGGTAGTCGGCCCAACCCGGTCAGCGCGTCGCTGGCGGTTAGCCAGCCAGCGCCGGGAAAGAGCCGCGCCGCCTGCGGGCCAAAGAGCGATGAGCCGGCCAGCGCCTCAGACGGAGGGCCATCAGTGACAACCATGCCCTGATCGAGGCTCACGACCCGGTCGGCGGCTTGCGCGACCAACTCGACATCGTGCGTCACCAGCAGCACGCCCACCCCTTCCGCCTGCCACTCTCGCAGCAGCCGCGCCAGTTCCCGCTTGGCGGCGTAATCCAGGCCACGCGTCGGCTCGTCGAGGAGCAGGAGACGGGGACGGGTGACTGTGACCGCACCCAACGCCACCCGCTGCCGCTGCCCGACGCTCAGGTCGCGGGGATAGCAGGTGGTCACATCGCTCAGGCCCAGGCGGGCCAACAAGTCGGCGGGTGCAATGGGAGAGTTCTCGGTTAGACCGTGATTGCGCAGCGTGACCGCCATCTCGTCGGCGACGGTGTCGGCAAAGAGCAGCGCGTCCGGCTCCTGCGGCAGGTAGCCGACGCTGCGGCAAATGTCGGCCGTCTCTCGCCCGACGAGCGACTCGCCCGCCAGCGCGATCTCTCCCCGCTTGGGCCGCAGCAACCCGACGATGCACCTGAGCAGCGTGGTCTTGCCGGAGCCGTTGCGCCCCAGCAGCGCGACCAGTTCCCCCGCGCCCACTTGCAAGTTGACGCCGCGCAGGGCAAGAGCATTGTCATAGGCAAAGAAAACATCATCAACCCGCAAAATTGGAGGCTTGCGACTTGCCACTTGCGACTTGCCACTTGCAACCTGCAACTTTGCCGCAAAGCGGCAGCCTTCTTCGATGGTCAGCGGCAGCGGCTCCCAGCCCAGCGCTTTGCCCAGCGTGACCAGCGGCGGGGTCAGATCCATCTGGCGCAAAACCTGGCGCGGCGGGCCGCTGATTACCGGCTCGTCGGGGCCGGGCAGATAGATCAGGCGGTCGGCGTGGGGCAGGACGCGCTCTAGCCGGTGCTCGGACAAAACGACGGTCAGGCCCAAGTCGCGGTTGAGGCGCACCAGTGCGGAAAGCACCTCCTCAGCCGACCGGGGGTCGAGTTGCGAAGTAGGCTCGTCGAGCGCAATGATGCGCGGGCGCAGGGCGAGCGCGGCGGCGATGGCGACGCGCTGCTTTTCGCCGCCGGAGAGCGTCTCCAGCGGACGGTCGCGCAGCGGGGTCAGGCCCAGCAGCTCCATTGCCTCCTCGACCCGCGCGCGCATCTCGGCGGGCGGCACAGCCGCGTTCTCCAACGCGAAAGCGATCTCATCCTCCACCCGATCCACGACGAACTGGGCCTCGGGATCCTGAAAGACAAAGCCGACGACGCGGCTCAAGACCTGCGGCCCCTCGGCCACCGGATCGCGCCCGGCAACGGTGATACGTCCGCCGAGCACGCCGCCGGTAAAGTGGGGTACCAGGCCATTGAGGCAGCGCAGCAGCGTAGACTTGCCCGCGCCGGAAGGGCCGGTCACGAGCGCGAACTCGCCATCGGCGATGCGCAGCGTCACATCGGTGAGCGCGGGATGGGGAGCGTCGGGGTAAGTGTAGGTGAGATGGTTAAAGTAGATCATAGGTTATCGGCTTGCCCGGTTCCAATGAGAGCGGTATAATAGATTTGAGACAGGAGGCATGTGATGAAATTGCAGGACATTATTCTGGACCTCCACGCGCTGGAGGAACGCATACGTGCTTACGAGCGCAAGTATGGCATTACCTCGCACGATTTCTACGAGCTGTATCATGCCGGGGTGCTCGACGACGAGGGCTTTGAAAAGACCCGAGAGTTTACCCGCTGGGCCAGCGCTTATGAGATGAAGCAGGAGCGGGAAGCAACCTTTGAGCAACTCAGCGAGGAGCGAGTCTCAAGGATGCGCCGCCAGCTACCCAACCGACCGATCCAACTCCTCACCACAAGCACATTCCCCCCAACATCAAGCACTACCGCAATGTCATCAAGCGCCGTCGGTTGAGTAGTGGAGGCGCAGTTTTTCGCGCCAGAGCGTATCGAAACCACGGCGCGACCCATGCAGTGCGAAATCTGTTGCAAAGCCGCTCGCTTCACTTCGACAGGCTCAGTACAAGGGTT
>QMOE01000558.1 GCA_003648125.1 Chloroflexota bacterium | reverse complement strand
TTTCGTCCTCGAGGATGTGTAAGCGCTCGTGACAACTTTTCAATAAATGGGGGTGATGTGAAGGAACGCCAGCATCTGGCGACCAAGATGGTCGCGTTCCTCCAAGATATTGAAAAGGTACGTCCAGAGTGATGCGGCGTCAAAGTATAACACGGCTCATGAAGGTCGTCAAACGCTGCTTGCCAAATAAAGGGGAACACTGTCGGACAGATAGCGAACCGGAGCGAGTTTAGCACAAAAGCGCGAAGAACACCAGAAAGCCCCAAGAAGGCTCTCGGTTCTCCGCGCCTTCGCGTTGAAATCCTGCTTATTTGCAGGCGGCTCGTAACTGCTCAGGTGCCCGGCACTTGCCGATTTTGATGGAAATGGTAGAGTCTAACAGAAAATCCGACTGCTTTCCACTATACTATGTTGGGTCGGGGACACAAGTTGCAACAGGCAAATGCGGTTCGATTTTATTCGTCGCGCCGCAAAAGAGTCTGGGCCAGGTCGGGCGGTGGCAGTTCGACCGGTTCCAGTCCCCAGGCAGCCCGCACTTGGTCGAGTTCCTGCTGTGGAACCTCTAGTGCCATTCCACAGGCTAGAATGCTTTCGTAGGCAGTTTGGTATCCGGCCGGGGCCGATTCGCGGCGGCGCTGCTCCATCATCAGTTCGTAAATATTCACGCCTCCGGGGCAAGCCTCTTGACAACGCCAGCAAGAGGTGCACAGCCAGACCGAATAGTCGGTGGATTCGGGGTCGGCGAGCCAGGTGACGATGGCGTGACCGCCCACCATCTCTACCGGGCAGACGGTGACGCAGGTGCCACATTGGATGCAGGTATCGGGATGTTTCATCGCCATGCCCCCTCTCGCAGGCCTAGCTCATTCTCCGGCAATCCCAGCGCCAGCCCGATCAGTTGCGGCAGGAGCAATGCCTGCTTGCGCAAGCCCGGCTCGTCGCGGATGATGAGCCGCTGGAAACGGCGCAACAATAGCTGACAGTTACCGCAGCCGTGAAGTAAAATGTCGGCCTCTTGAACTGCCTCCAGCTTGCGCCGCCCCGCCGCCAGCGATAGAGCCTGGTCGGCCAGGTAGAGCGTCGCGCCGCAGCACTCGTCCTCGCCGCCATATTCCACCACCTTAGCGCCGGTCATCTCGACCAGGCGGCGCAGGGCTTGCGGCTCTTGTGGATCGTCAAAGTCCATCACATCGCCGGGGCGAAAGACCTGGCAGGGGTTGGTGAGCGCCACGCGAATGGAGAGTTGCCGCACGATACGTTCCCGCAGGTCATCCTCTCGCTCGGTCAGCAGCCGCACCAGATGTCTCACTTTCACCTGTCCGGTGACGGAAAGGCCGAGTGGCTCCAGACGACGGTTCGCCTCAGCTTGCACGGCAGGGTCTCGCAGCGCGTGGCTCGCGCGGGTGAGGGCGTTGGTGCAGCCGCCGCACACCGTCACCACCGTTCCGTGCCCCATCCGTTCCACCAGCGCCAGGTTGTAGGCGGACAGGTAAATCCAATCGGCGGTGAAGGATTCGGCGGCGGGCGAGCCGCAGCAGGTGGCCCGCTGGACGATTTCAAGTTCAATGCCCAAAGCCCGCAGTACGGCGCGGGTGGCCGCTTCGTATTCCGGTATGCGCTGGAGCACCAGGCAGCCGGGGTAAAAAGAAAGTCTAGTATCCAAATTCCTCCTCTCGCAGAATCAGGTATGTTGGACAGATATGCCGGCCACTTGCATCCACTGGCGGCTTGGCACATCCAGCAGCCCCCAGCCGAACCGTCCCCTCGGCGTGACCACCATGTATTGATTATCTAGCCACATCACAAAGCCCAACGGCCCCCGTGGCGAGGGGGCGTCTCCCAATACCATCTCCCCGTCCACGCGGAACTCGGCCCGCTCCGCTCGCCACTCTAGGGCATAGGTGTGCCACGCGGTCATATTCGTTTCGAGCACAGCCTCTCGCACGTTCAACGTCCGCTGGATGGGAGGCCACAGGGCGCGGTAGAGAGGAGGGATGTTCATCAACAATACCGCCGCCGGAGCGAGAGGAGCCAGAAAAAAAGCAGCGGGGCGCAGTGTGTCTATTGTGGCTGCCTTCCAACCGTGGCCCGGAGTGTGCAAGTCCAGCTTTATATTCGATGGCGGCGAGCCATAGAAGAACCAGATGGCGCGGGGGAGGGTCGGCGCCCGCGCTCCGGTCATCATAAATGGATCGTTCCAGAAACCAAATCCGGCCGTGCCGCGCAGCTTTCCCGTCGGATGGGAGAAGCGAGCGCGCACGGTCATCCGCAACGGCGGACGCCAGAGGAAGCGACGGCGGGGCAAGCCCTGGTAATCGTCAATCTGGGCGTCAGAATAGTGGAGAGAAGTGGCACCGGCAACGACGAAGCGGAGGGTGTCACCGGTCGTCTCCAGAGCGCCCGCGTCTACGACGTATCGTCGCCAGCGGGGATCAAGTTCCCCGGTAAAATCATCGTCGAAGGCAGTGTTCACATCCATTTCCATGCTGCGGAGAGCAAGTCCAGCCGTAACTGCTCAGGCATAGCCTGTAAGTTTTCAAGGTGCCCGGCGCTTGCAAGTGCCGGGCACCTGCCGAAGGCATTTTGGCATTTGTGCTATTATACAATTTCTTTCTCGACCGTGCAATTAGCCGCCCTAAAAAAGTAAAGGAATAGGGTGTCCGTCATTTTCTTGCGCGCCGTGGAGCGCGGGCATCTTGGCCGCATGCGGGCGGGGACGCCCGCGTTCCCAGACAGTCATCGGAACGCGGTCATCTTGGCCGCATGCGGGCGGGGACGCCCGCGTTCCCAGGCAGTCATCGGAATGCGGCCATCTT
>QMOE01000557.1 GCA_003648125.1 Chloroflexota bacterium | reverse complement strand
CCGCTACTCAACCAGCGCAGGCTGAGTAGCAGCAAAGCCACACTGCGTCCGTGAGACGTAAGCTCACACCTCACGTTTTGCGTTTTTACGTTTGTGATGTCTGACGCTTCGCCAGGCGTGCCATACCATGCCCATAAAACGGGCCGAATCCTTCAGCGGATGAAAGTAGCTCACCTTGCCCACGCCGTAGATGGTGCGGATGTCCACCCAGCCGATGGCTATCCCCTGGCAGACCGCCTGCACGATGACCTCGACCTCCCACTCGAACCCGGTTGTCGTCAGGGCAAGCCCCTCTAACAAAGAGCGGCCGTACAACCGGTAGCCGTTCTGGTTGTCATAGATAGGAATGCCCAAGGCCCAGGATAGCAACCGGTCTCCGGTCGGGTTGCTCCACCGGCGAGGCCAAGGCGCCAGGCTAAAGTCTCGCCGCCCGATGATGAGGTCGCCCGCGCCCGCCTCGTAAGCGGCAATGAACTTGGGAATGTCAGCCGGGTCGTGCTGGCCGTCGGCGTCGAGCGTGATGACGGCCTCGTAGCCGTGTTCCAGCGCCCAGGCGAAACCAGTCGTCAGCGCCACTCCCTTGCCCTGGTTCTGAGGGTGGCGCACCACCGTCGCACCGGCGGCCGCGGCCACGGCCGATGTTTCATCGTGGGAGCCGTCGTCCACCACCAGCAGCGGCAGACGGATGCACGTCGCCTCCACGACCGGGCCGATACGGGTGGCCTCGTTCCAGGCGGGGATGAGGGCCATAATTGAGCTTTCGACCATCAGACACCTCTCGTGACACAGATTATCGGAATCATGCTCCGCTCAAAACCTCCCCGCTCAGCTTGACAAGTCATCGAAAGTGTGGTATCTTGCCGCCCGTCGTCATGACACTGGGCAACACACCGTCTCTAGTACGGAGAGGACAGAGAAGGCAGTCTGCCCAAAAGCAAAAGTTTGTTTGAAGGAGGAACGAAAACTATGGATGATAATGGCCGTATTATGGGAACCGTTCAGTGGTTCAGCCGCGTGAAAGGGTACGGGTTTGTCCGCCCAGACACGCAAGAGGAAGACGTGTTCGTCCACTACTCTTCCATCACCGGTGAGGGCTACCGAAACCTGGACGAGGGGCAGCGAGTAGAATTTTCTATGGAAAACACTCCCAAAGGCCCCCAAGCAGTGGACGTCGTCGGGCTTGACATGGATGACAACGGCACGGAAAACACCGTCGAGCCCGAGACAGAAGAAGCCCAGTTCGCACAAGCACTCTGAGCACAAATCTACGAAACACACCTCTCCGGCCCCGGCGGCAAGCCCCGGGGCCTTTTTGTTTGCCCCTCACTCCGCAGCCGCCAGCCCCGCTACCAGTAGATCGAGCGCCACCTCTGTTTCGATCTTGCCGCTCTTGATGGCCACATCGGTCTCCAACAAATGGCGATACACCGCCTCCAGTTGTGCCCCGGTAAAGTAGGTAGCCTGGTTACACAACTTGCCGGCCGGGAACGAGTGCAGGCCAAGCGTCTTGGCAATCGCCGGGGTGTTGACTCCCTCCGCCTGCAACTCTTTGACCTGGATCAAGAGCCTGAACTGGCGCACGATCATCGCCAGCAGCCCCAACGGGTGCTCGCCCGCATCCAGCAAACTGTGGAGCGTCCGTGCGGCCGTGCGACCGTCACGCCGGCCCAGCGCGTCCACCAGATCAAAGATGATGGCGACCTGGGCGTAGGGCACCAGCGTATCCACATCATCCTTCGTGATGGCGCGCTCCGCGTTGGTGTATGTGATCAGCTTGACGATTTCCTGATCGAGCAACCGCAGGTCAGCGCCGACGACGGCGGCGAGTTGGTGAGCGGCCTGGGGTTCAATCTCGCCACCCTGCTCACGGACGCGCTCTTCAACCCAACGGGGCAGGTTCTTGGCAGCCGGCGGATCGAACCGTTTGACGTATCCCCGCTCCTCCTGCCGGGCCAGCTTGAGGATGGGATGGCTGGCCGGCAGCGGCTTCTGCTCGACAAAGACCAGGCGGGTCGTCTCGGGCAGGCGCGGGAGATAGTCGACCAGATCATCCACGAGCTTTTTCTGGGCAGCGATCCGCGCCAGCATCCCCGTGACAATGACCAGCCGCTTCTCGGCCAGGAAGGGGATGGCGTCGCAGGCGTGGCGCAGTTCACCCAGCGTGAGAGACCTCCCTTCGAGGAGAGTGGTGTTCAAATCAACAGTATCGGGCGGGCCGAGGCGGCGCCTGAAATCGGCCAGCGTCTCGGCGCGGGTGAACTCGTCAGTGCCGTGAAAGATGTAAAAGGTGGGCGCGAGCTTTGCCATCTATCTCCCCTACCCTGCGGTGCGAACGTGGTGCATAATGACGCCGGCCTTTATCTCCTGCGTGACGCTGACCAGCGCCAGGTCGCCGACGTCGGGCTGAGTGGTCACGTGGGCCTGAAGAGCAGGCCCTAGCGGCCGGGCCAGCATGATCCCCGCCATCGCAGCGGTGCAAGCCAGCGGCAGGCGAGTAAATCGCTCCCAGCGACTTTGGGGCCGCTTGGTGAACACGCCACCGAGGGCCAGGAAAGCGCCTACACCGGCCAGTACCCCGGCCACAGCCAGGTTGGTGCCACAGTTGGGATGGATCGCCATCTGCCACTGACCGGCCTTTAGCCGCCGCAGTCCCTCCTGGGCAGCGGCGAGCAGGCTCTCGGTGGGCACGTCACCATAGATGTAGAAACCCCACAACGACGAGCGCCCCACCAACCGCAGGCTACGCTGGCGCTCGCTGAGGACTGTCATCGTCGCGTGCTCCAGCGCGTGGTTGCGGCGCAGGCGGGAGAGAAAGTGTGAAACGGGCTGTGTT
>QMOE01000556.1 GCA_003648125.1 Chloroflexota bacterium | reverse complement strand
GACCACGTCCTCCGCCTTGTTCACCCCGCCTACGCCGACCACCGGCAGGTTCACAAAGCGCGAAATCTCGTACACGTACTTGACCATCACCGGCTTGATGGCCTCGCCGGAGAGATAGCCGCTGCCGTCTGCGCTGCCCATACTGGGCCGGCCGGTCTCTACGTCCACCGCGAGCACCGGCCCGATAGAGTCCATCGCCGCCACCGCGTCAATCCCGGCCGCCACCAACTCCTTGAGCGTCTCCTCCAGGCGGGGCATAAAGGGGCACAGCTTGACCATCAGCGGTATCTTTACCCGGGGCCGGGCCAGCTTGACGGCGCGGATCAGGTCGTCGGGGTCATAGTCCACCAGAGAGACGGCGTCGGGGCCGCGTTTGGCGATCTCCTCGGCCATATCGGCCGCCTCCTGCGGCGTGACGTAATTCTTGGCGATGCTGGTCACCAGCATAAAGTCCCGCTCGCGGAGGGATTCGATCTCTTCCAGCCATTGCTCAAAGCCAACATCCGACCAATCGGCGTTCATCAGGCTGCTGCGCCCGGTCTTGGCGATGAATGGATTGGGCGAGGTGGCTGGTTGGGGGCGCATGCCCTTGGTGAACATTACGCCGATAGCGTGCTCAGCGGCGCGGCGAATGCGATCCGCGCTGCCGGTCGAGGGGCCTTCGGTCAGCGCCAGCGGATTACGCAGCGTGTGGCCGAGAAAGTCTACGGTCAGGTTTACTTTATTCGGTTGCATTTTCAAATCTCCAAATCTCAAATGGGTGTGTTTCAAACGAGTTGGGTAGGCGCGCTTTCCATAGCGCGCGGTATGGAAACCGCGCCTACTTCTAACCGAAATGAAACGCACCCATCTCAAATCAGCAAATCAGCAATCTTTCCCGGCGTGATGGGCAGGCTGCACACCCGCGCGCCCACCGCATCGTACACCGCGTTAGCGATAGCTCCGGCTGTGGGCGACATTGGCAGCTCGCCCATACCCTTTGCGCCATACGGCCCGGCAGGGTGCGCGTCCGATACGCTGATGGCGACCATTTCTGGCGTGTGGGTGATCCTCAGCAGACCGAGTTTGCCGTACCGGTCGGTGATGGGGCGGCCACCCTCCAGGCGAAATTCCTCGCTCAGGCCGTATCCCATTCCCATCAGGATGCCGCCCTCGATCTGGCCCTTGACGCCCTGGGGGTTGATCGGCTCCCCCACGTCGGACGCCGAGATGACCTTGAGCACCTCGACCTCGTTCGTCTTCTCGTCCACGGCCACGATGGCCGCCTGCGCCGCGAAGGAGTAGGCAAAATGCAGGCGGGTCTCGTCCGGGTTCTGCCCCGGCACGGGAGCGGGAGCGATGTGGTCAGGCACGGGGTAGGTCTGCGGCGCGACGTAGAACACCTCGCGCTCAAAGCTCTTGCCCCTGGCTGCCAGTTCCTCCAACGTGCGGAGCGATTCGCCCCCGTCAACCAGATGAAAGACGCCATTGGTCAACTCTACCTCGCTGGCGGGCAGGCCCAGGTCTTTTGCTACGGCTGCGCACAGGTCGGCCCGCAGCGCGAGCGCGGCCTGGTGGACCGCGTTGCCGGTCACAAAGGTCTGGCGCGACGCGGTGGTCATCCAGCCGGAGGGGTCCTCGGCGGTGTCGCCAACGTGCAGGCGCACCCGGTCAAAAGGCACGCCGAGGGTCTGGGCCGCGATTTGCGCCATCACGGTGTCCGATCCCTGGCCCATGTCCATCGCGCCCTGGCGGAGCAGGACGGAGCCGTCGGGTTGTAGGATCAGGTGCGCGCCGGCGCCATCCTCCATCCCCCCTCCCAACCCGACGTTTTTGTAGGAGGAGGCGTATCCGACTCCAATCCGCTTGCCGGACGGCGGATCGGGCAGGCCGGATTCGGCCAGCGCGTCGCGCACGGCTTCCAGCGTGGGCCGCGCGCCGACGCTGTGCTGAAGCACGTGCCCGGTGATGGTCACGTCGCCCGCGTCGAGGACGTTCTTGAGCCGGAACTCGACTGGGTCCATCTCCAGCGCCTCGGCCATTCGATCCATCTGTATCTCGGCGGCAAAGGTCGCCTGGGGGTTGCCAAAGCCGCGAAACGCGCTGCCGTGCGGGTTGTTGGTGAACGCGCCGTACACGTCCACCTTGACGTTGGGGACATTGTACGGGCCGCAAGAAAAGGAGGCGGAGCGGAACATTACCGCGTCGGTGGCGGAGGCATACGCGCCGCCGTCGCCATAGATCTCTACCTCGGCGGCGACCAGCTTGCCCTCGCGGGTGGCGCCGGTGCGGTAGCGCATCCACTCGGCGTGCCGCTTGCCTGAGGCGAGCAGCGACTCTTGTCGCGTCCAGACGAACTTTACCGGGCGGCCGGTTTTCAGCGCGCCCAGCGCGGCGACGATCTGCACGGTAATGTCCTCTTTTCCGCCAAAGCCGCCGCCCATCGGCATATGCACTACGCGGGCTTTTTCAAGTGGTAGGCCGAGCGCGGCGGCAATGTCCTCCTGGTCGTGGATGGAGCTTTGGCTGCCGACGTACACAATGACGCCGCCATCCTCCCCAGGCTTTGCCAGCCCGGCCTCCGGTTCCAGGTAGGCGTGCTCGATGGTCGGGGTAAAGTATTCCCCCTCGATAATCACGTCCGCCTCGGCGAATCCTTTTTCGATGTCCCCCTTGCGGATGGGGATGTGGCAGGTCAGATTGCCATCCGCGTGAATGGCGACCGCGCCCTCGGCGAGCGCCTGCTGAGGGTTCTCGATCACCGGCAGCGGCTCGTACTCGACCTGGATGAGGGGTAGCGCGGCCTCGGCCTCGGCCTCGCTCTCGGCGTAGACGGCGGCGACGACCTCGCCCAG
>QMOE01000555.1 GCA_003648125.1 Chloroflexota bacterium | reverse complement strand
TCGGTCACTGGTGGGAGTATGGCGCACATACAGTGTCTTTCTTCTCAGGAACGAAGACCAGTAACGACGTGATTTACTGTTCCTGTAACTGATTCACACAAAAGGAGACAAGAAATGAAAGCGTACAAAATGATCGGTGTATTAGTGGTGGCCCTTGTGCTTGCCGTAGGCGGGCTCTTCCTGGTCCTTGGGCCCGTGACAACCACAGGAGCCCAGGTGCCTCATTCTGCTCCGACACCGACCCCTCCTGACACTTCTGGAGCGGCGGCACCGGTCCAGCCTGGGGGTATCGCCCACCCTGATACCTTAACCGACGTCGGGATCGGTTCGGAGTCGCTAGCGCAGATCGTGGGCCCTCCATTGATTCCCCCTCCTGACGTTCCAGGGTACTACACACCACTGCCCGCTGGCGCAACCCAGGTCACTGCCACTGGCCCAGTGGCCTACCTGGCCGACCCACCGGCTGGGATGGCCGGATCCATCGCTGTTCACATATCGCCCCACAAGTCCGGGATGGATGCGGACCTCGTCGCCTTTGCCGTCCGATCTAGCGTCCGTTATTCAGACGGAGGACACACTGTCCTGGTCACCACGGCGCAATTCTCACCGGCAGCCCAGGAGGCCTATGCCCAGGGACGGATACAACTCGGTACAGAATCCATCCATCTGACCGACGGGACGCCTGCTTGGTTCGTCGAGCAAAAGGGCTTGCCGACTCCCAACTGGGTGGTCTTCCAGCGCGATGACTACTTCATTACCATAGCCAGTGATCTACCCGCGGCAGAAGTCAAGGCGCTGGCATCCCGAATTGTGTTCAACGCGGGCGATTCGGACTAGCCCCGACGCAGGCCCGTAAGGTCATGTCACGGAATAACGTGAGCCCCATGTCAACGTTCGGGCATGGGGCTCCTCCGTGTTCTTTGCTGAAGGTACCTGGAGGTACATCGGTCCGGGAGTAAGGGCCGTCCATTTGTAAGGGAGTGGATTGATATGGGGAAAGTCCCAAAGCACACGCTATCCGTAGCTATAACGCTGTCCATTACCCTGCTGTCTGTCCTGGTCGCCTGCAGTGGCACGCTCAACCTGGCGGTCGAGACCGCGCCAGCGTCAACGTTGACCGTCATTCCCTCACCGACACCAGCCCCAACCCAGTCGCCCGCAGGCGCATTTCCGTACACCGACGCCTGGTTCGCCGCCCACGGCAATGAGTATCCCACTGATGAGCAAATGGAGCAACTGGCGGATGCCTTTGCTGCCGACGTGATGTCCTATCTGGAGACAGCCATCACCCCCACGCTCCCCCTGGAAGACCAGGCATCCGCGCTGGCGCACATGGCCACTGACCTGCCCGGTTTCGAAGGGGGACAGGTGGTGCCGGTGAACCTGGACGATGTCGCCGGGGCCGAACTCTTCGTCGTCCCCAACCTGAACGGCGGGCCGCTGCTCTACGCGCGCTACGCGCCCACTGGCTGGCAGGTGATTCCTGTGCCGGTAGCACCGCCGGGTGAGAAGGAAACGGTAGCCAACGCCCCCAACCTCTGGCCACACTCAGCCGAGGTCCGTGACGTGACCGGCGATGGACACCCTGAGGCGGTGACTATCCACATCTTCAGCGGCGGCAGTAATTGGCGCGAGCGTCCCCAGGTCTTGCGCTGGGATGGCGAGCGTTTCACCGTCCTCTTCCGCGCCGAACTGGTCAACTGGGCCGGAGCGTCGCAATGGCACTTTGAGCCACACGGCGCCGGGCAAGACATCGTGATCACCTACCCCATCTTTATGCCTTCCCGACCGGACAAGTTCGATCCGCATCCCGAGGGCGTACAGCGCTGGCGCTGGGATGCCGAAGCCGACCGCTACGTACTATGGAGCACGGCGGTGCAAACGCCAGCGCCAATAGTGGAACGACTTGCCAAAAGCGAGATTGCCCTCCAGGCCGGGGAGTATAGTGCGGCGTTGTGCGGGTACAGCACGTTCCTGGCCGACGAAGCGTGGCAGGACGAGTTTCTGGTCCAACATCAGGGGGCGATGCCCGGCGTTGGAGAAAGGGAACTGGCTGCCTGGCTGGACTTTGCCCGCCTGCACGCCGCTCTGTGCCACGCCCTGCTGGACGAGCCGGACGAGACGCGCCAGACGTTGAACGCCATTGAGACCGATGACCTGCTCCAACTGGCGCACGCTTTCAGCGATGCCTATGGGGACGATACCAACCTGGTCGCCGCGCTGGCCGCCTACGAGCGGGTAATCGCAGCGCAACCGGCCCGCGAAGGCATCGCCGGAGAGCCTCGTCCGGCCGGCGTGGCCTGGGCCTACCGGCCGTGGCCTTACACCGTGCTGGCCCTGCTCAATGCTGCGAATGGCCCCGCGCTGCTGGACAGAGCCATCAACGAGTATGGACTACCCGTTCAGACACTCTGGACCGATCTGGATGGCGACGGGCGAGACGAACTGGCCTGGCTGAGCGACGCCGAATGGCGCGTGGTGTGGGTCGGCTGGCAGGAAGAAAATGGCGCCTGGCGGGCGACCGGCATCGCCGCCGGGGATGACCTGGCACTGGAGGGCATCGCGCCCCCTGACGAGACACGGCGCGGAGGAATCGTGGTTCGATACTACGGCACGGAGCGAATACTCCGCTGGGACGACGAGGCAAAGATGGTCCACGTTCCACCGGACGAAAGACCGGCCGGCTGGCCGATAGTAGGAGGTGGGCAGTGAGGGTATCAAGCAATCTCATCCGCGCAGGGTTTGGATTGCACAAGTATCGTATGCGGAACCTGAAACGACTCGTGATGCTTTCGATGGGACTGATGGTGGCCTTCTTGACCGCCTGCCACGGCACCTT
>QMOE01000554.1 GCA_003648125.1 Chloroflexota bacterium | reverse complement strand
GACATCTACGCCCAGATCGTGCTCACCAGCGGCATCCCCATCACCGACAACATCGTCGTGCGGGACGACACCAACGCTCTGGTAAACCCCGTTGTCGGTGATGGGGATGCCGCTGGTGAGCACGATCTGGGCGTAGATGTCCGAATCGCCGTCCCGCTCGTCCTGCCAGACGACGAGGAACTGTTGGTCAGTGGGGTTGTAGATCACGCGGGGATGTTCCTGGCTCTCTAGCGGCGCCGAGATGTTGAAATCGTGCCAGTTGAGCGTGCCCAGCAACGCGCCGATGCGCTGCCCGATGACCTCCAGCCCGTCGCCGCTGCGCTGATCCTCCCACGCAGCTAGATACTCGGCCCCGGTCGTGGTGGGGCGGGCGGCCAGCGCCACGCTACCCTGGTTGTTTGGCCCGTCGTAGATGCTGAAGTTGCCCTGCCCGGCCAGGCTGCCGGTGGATAGCACCCGCTGACCGTAAATGTCCACGCCGCTGCTGTTCCGGTCGCGATAGTCCTCCCATGCCACCAGCCACTGGTTGACGCGGGAATTGTAGGCTACCTCCGGCTTGAGTTGCGAGTCGGAACTGTCGGAGACGACAATATCTGCACTCCCTTGGAGGTTGCCATCCTGATCTATGCGCCGCGCGTAGATGTCGGCGCCGGTGGTCGCGTCGTTGCGGTAGTCCTGCCAGGCGACCAGGTACTCGTGGGTGGAGGAGTTGAACTCCAGGTTGGGGGAGACTTGATCGGCGGCGTCGGTGCAGATGGGGAAAGCAGCGCCGGAAAGTGAGCCATCCCCGGCGATGGCCTGTCCGTAAATGTCTCGGTTTCCAGTCGTCCCTTGCTGGTAGACGACCAGGTAACTGTTGCGTTCGCTGTTGTAGGCCGTGTGGGGGCGGTCGCCGCCGGCGTTGGTGACGGTAAAGGCATTGGTGCCAATGAGGCCACCAGCAGGGGAGAGCAGTTGTCCCTCGACCCACCCATCGCCTGCGTCTACCCATACGGTCAGATAGTGGTTGGCGTTGGGGTCGTAGATCAGGTCCCAGGGTTTCTGGTCGTCGGCGTCGGTGTTGACGGCAAAATTGGTGCCGGAGAGGACGCCGGTATTGCTGATCACCTGGCCGTACACGTCGTACCCTGCGCCGCCGCGCTTATCGCGCCACACGACCATATAGTCGTGGTCGGTTGAGTTGTAGGCCACGTAGGGGTAACTCTGCTCGTCGGTCGCACCGGAGACCACAAAGTTATCCCCTTGCGGAATGCCGCTGGAGGAAAAGAGCTGGCCGTAGATGTCGGTGTCGTTTCCCCGGTTGTCCCACCAGACCACCAGGTACTCGTCGTCGTTCGAGTTGTAGGCCACAGATGGGTCGGCCTGGTGATCGAGTGGCAGAGAGACCATAAAGTCGGGGCCGGCGCCGGTGGTTGGGTCTACCTCTGACCAGGAGAGGGCTATGGTGGCCGTGACAGCCAGCAGGCCTAGAACTAGTGTGATAGACAGCATCCATTTTCTGTTCATGACAAATCTCCTTTCAATTGAATTGGCTTTGGTAACTACCCAGCCGCTCCCGCCGGATCGCCAGATCCGGCGGGCGAGTGGCTCAAGAACGGTCCGAGCAACTAGGGTAATCACGTTTCTTGAAAGAAGGATACCGTCTTGGACGCCGACTTGCCTGACCTAAAGCCAACAATCGGCCAACAATCAGGTGCGACGCGCTTTAAAAGTGCGCCGCGCCTCGCACCAGTTTGTACCCCCGCCCGCGCGCGGTGATGATCAACGCGGGGCGGCGCGGGTCGGGTTCCAGCTTTTCGCGCAGTCGCTTGACCAGGCTTTCAATCTGGTAATCGTAGACCTCGGCCTGGTACTCGGGCCAGACCGCTGCGGCGATCTCTTGCTTGGAGCAGGCGCGTCCGGTGTTGCGGTGGAGCAGGTCAAAGAGGGTTTGTTCTTTGGGGGAAAGGGTGACCGAGTTGCGGTTGACCCAAATTTCGCCCGCAGCCTCGTCAATGACCAGCAGGGGGATTTCGTCCACGCGCACTGTGGCCTCGGGGTCGCGGAAGGTAAAAGTGGCGCTGCCGATACCGATCTCGTCGCCGTCGCGCAGCGTCATTGGCGCGGTGATGCGGCGGCCGTTGAGGATGACGCCGTTGGTACTGCCCAGGTCGTGGAGGGTGGCGCTCTCGCCGTCCCAGCGAATCTTGGCGTGGCGGCGGGAAACACGCCGGTCGGGGACGTAGATGTCGCGGTTGGAGGAGCGACCCAGCGTGGTGACCGGGCCGGCCAGGGGAAACTGCTGCCCGGCGCTGTCCATCAGATAAGGGGTGTGCTCGCTCATTGATTTGCCTCGCAGGCGATGCGTAACGTGGGCCGGTCGGCGGGATCGGGCTGCTCGCTCAAGTAGACCCAGTGGTGGGCCTGGTTGTGGCTGTCCTCGGACATCATCACCACCAGCCCGTAGTTAGGTTCGCCTCGCTCCCGCCACGCGACTACTGCTCGTGTAACGTCGAGTGTCAGATACCCCTCGTCGGGGACGGGGGCGATGTCGAGCGGGGTGGGGTCGTAATCCACGCCGGACGCCAGGCCCGGTGTGCTCCACGGGGCGTCGTAGGTCGCCGTGGCCGGTTCCCAGGGGGTCAATACGCGGTAGGCGACCGCCGCGCCGGGAAAGGATTCCTCGCCCCACAGCTCCACCCGCAGTGTGAGCGTGGCCGAGAGGACGGTGGCGTCTGCGGGCAGCCCCGTCAGGTCAAAGCGGAACAAGAGCCTATCCGGCGTGAGCGGCCCTTGCAGGTGCACCAGGTCGGCTTCCTGCCAGGTCTCATCGGGCAGGTCGGGGTTGAGCCAGGTATCGT
>QMOE01000553.1 GCA_003648125.1 Chloroflexota bacterium | reverse complement strand
GCAAGAAAATGACGCACATCCATCGCTGCCGGGGAATGCGGGCGTCCCCGCCCGCATGCGGCCAAGATGGCCGCGCTCCAATGATCGCGTTCCGTGGCGCGCATCCTCCGGCTGGTGTGCCAAAGCGTTCGAGGTTTAACCTGCTGTCCTACCTGTCGTCTGGCTCCCACACGCCCGTGACCTGAAAACCGTCGGCCTCCAGCGCCTGCATGACAGTCTCTCGCTCCACTCCTTCCAGGCGAAAGGCAACGACTCGGTCTTGGGGCCGCTCGCCCCAGAACATGCCCATTGAGTGGATATTGGCACCCTGATCCGCAATGCAGCGCGTGACCCGCGCCAGGCTGCCCACTTCCTCAGGAATGACGACGGTGATACGCAGCGAGGGATGCCCGCCTCCCAGCCCCTCGACTAAAACACGAAAGATGTCCGTATCGCTGATGATGCCAACCAGCTCGTCCCCCTCAACGACAGGCAGACAACCAATGCGATGGTCTACCATCACCCGCGCCGCTTCCTCAATGGGCAGGTCCGGCCCCACGGTGATTATCTCCCCCTGGATGACCTGCCCGATCTTGGTGCGCGAGAGAATATAATCCACCTCGAACACACTGAGCGAGGTAGCCGAGGTGGGAGAGGCATAGACCAGGCTCTTCTCCGTCACGATGCCGGCCAGTTTGCCATCCTCGTCCAACACCGGCAGATGGCGGAACGACTTGCTGCGAACCAGTTCCAGAGCCTCCTTGAGACTGGTATCGGTGGTGATGGTGACGGGATTGGGAGTCATTCGATCTTTAACTAACATGGTTTCTCTCCTTAAAGATAGGTTATCCAGGCGGCCAACTCAACGGACGCCCACCCAGTAAATGCACGTGCAAGTGAAACACGGATTGACCTGCCTGGGGACCGTTGTTGACCACCAGGCGGTAGCCATTGACGATATTCTCCTGCTCCGCCAGCCGGCTGGCGACGACGAACAGTTTGCCCAACAGCGCGGCATCCTCCGGCCCTACCTGGGCCACACCGACGATGTGCCGGTTGGGCACGATGAGGATATGGACCGGTGCCTGGGGGTGCAGGTCACGGAAGGCGGTCACGTCGTCATCCTGATAGACGATGCTGGCCGGGGCCTCGCCCCGTGCGATGCGGCAAAAGATACAATCGTTCATTCTATCACCTCGCCCATCAAATGACCGTTCTGTAAAGCCAAAAGCCGCGTGTTGGTCAGTCGGTTGTGCAGATTGCCTTCCGCCTGGGTGACGACCCGCAAATAGTTATCGGTCAGGCCGGGCCACAGGCCATCAGCCCGCCGATGCTCCCACAGGACAGCCATCTCGCGTCCCACGAACCGGCGGCGAAAGCGCAGAGCCTGCTCGGCGCTCAACTCGCGCATCGCGTCCGCCCGCGCGTCCCGCACCCGGCGGGCGACCTGGTCGGTCATACGGGCGGCGGAGGTGCCCGGACGGCGAGAGTAGGGGAAAACGTGCAGCCGCGCGAACTCGGTCTCTGCTGCAAAATTGTAACTGGCGCGGAAAGCGGCCTCATCCTCACCGGGGAAGCCGACGATGATGTCCGTAGTCACGGCTAGATCGGGGATGGCGGCACGGGCGTCCTTCACCAGCCGGTCAAACGCTTGTCTGGTGATGCGGCGTCCCATCCGGCGCAGCGTCTCGTCGCAGCCGGATTGCAGGGGCAGGTGAAGCTGGCGGCACAGACGCGGATTCTCCCACAGAGCGAAAAAGTTCTGATCCAGGTCCCACGGCTCCAGCGACGAGAGCCGGAGACGGGGCAGATCGGTGCGAGCCAGCAGCGTCTCGACCAACATACGCAACCCGTCCGCCAGTCCTAGATCGCGCCCGTAAGAGCCTAAATTCGCGCCGGTCAGCACGGCCTCCTGGTAGCCAGCCTCGACCAGCGCCTGCACTTGAGCGACGACGTCGCTCACGGGACGGCTGCGGGACGGCCCGCGCAGCAGGCGCACGATGCAATAAGTACAGTGATTGTCGCAGCCGTCCTGCACTTTGACAAAGGCGCGGGTGCGGGAGAGCGGAGGAGCAAGTGAGCAGGGGGGCGGAGGAGCAGGTGAGCGGAGGGATGGGAGGGTGACTATTTTTGTTGTTTGTTCTTTTTCCGCATTAGGCACGACCCAGGCGACGCCGGGCAATGCAGCGCACTCTTTAGGCTTTAGCGTGGCATAGCAGCCCACGATAGCGATGCGGGCGGCCGGGTTGACCTGGTGCAGCGCCCTGACGCGGCCAAGTGACTTGCGCTCCGCCCTGGCGGTGACGGCGCAGGTATTGAGGACACACACATCAGCCTGGGCGGGGTCGCCAACGACGACGTAATCCATCGCCGCGAACTCTTGGGCCAGCGTATCGATCTCGCTTTGGTTCAGCCGGCAGCCCAAACTGTGCAGGTAGACGTTCATCCAACGTCACTCCACGTATCCCAGTTCTCTCAATCGCTCGACGATGGCTTCCATATCTTCGGGGGTCAATGACTGCTTCACCGGTATCTCAGCCAGCGGGTGTTTCACCCGCCCCCAGGCAATGCGCTCCCAGGCCCGCTCGTGGTAATAGTACAGCACCAGCCGGATACTGTGGAACAAAACAGTAATCAGCGTCATCTCCGTCAAGTCGCCAGTGATTAGATAAGAGATCAAACCCAAGAGCACAATGCCAATCAAACGCCACACGATTGACTTGGCCCAAGAACGTTTCTTGGTGTCCATACACTCCCTAAATGGTATCTGCCTCGAAAATAGCCTCAACTTTGTAGGTCACGCTTGTAGCGTGACGGATCAGAGTCGTCACGTTAAAAACGTGACCTACATTTTCGTCCTTGAGGG
>QMOE01000552.1 GCA_003648125.1 Chloroflexota bacterium | reverse complement strand
CGAAAAGCGGGGCGAGGGTCCGCACCACATCTGCCTGGCGGTGGCGGACGTAGAGGCGGCGATGGAGCAATTGCGGGCGGCCGGGGCGCAACTGTTGAGCGAGGAGCCCCGCGTCAACGTTCGCGGCGTTCGCTATGTCTTTGTCCACCCCAGATCCGCTCACGGCGTGTTGCTCGAGTTGTACGAGGCGGCGGAGAAGATTTGACATAGCCCTGTTCGTGTTATCCTTCGAACGGAGGTAAGATGACAGCCCGCCATAAAGAGATGCGAGGGACAATTGAACAAATCGTGAAGCGCATCGTCGAGCAGTACCGGCCGGAGAAGATCTTTCTGTTCGGCTCTTACGCTTATGGAAAACCCGATGCCGGGAGTGACGTGGACTTGTTGATCGTGAAGGAGACTGGCGAGCGGCCAATTGATCGGCGAGTAATTGTGCGACGGATTGCTCACACATCGCGTCGTGGCGTGCCATTCTCACCTTTGGTAATCACACCCCAGGAGCTGACCCGGCGGCTTGAGATGAACGACCCTTTCTATCGTAAAATTATTGATCAAGGCCAGGTGATGTATGCGCGCCCCTGATTCCCTCATCCCATCCGAATGGTTTACAAAGGCCGACGGGGATATCCAAGCGGCGGAACTCTTGTTGGCGCAAACGGCCCGCTGAGCATTGCTTCTTTCCACGTTCAACAAGCCGTGGAAAAGTATCTTAAAGGGTATCTACTCTCTACCGGCTGGTCACTCGACCGCATTCACGACCTGGAGACGCTGGCGGAAGAAGCAATAGTCCGCGATAAAGACTTTGCGTATCATCTCAATATTCTGGGGCACTTTTAACGTAGCCGCGCTTTCCATAGCGCGTTATGCCCGCGAGGTATGGAAACCTCGGCTACATTGCCCCACTTTATTGAGCAGATACGACTTTGCGTTGTTCTTGGCCGCCTGTCAGCACATCACCGAGTACTACATTGAAAGCCGGTACCCACTTGATCTGACTTCTGCACTGACTCAGCAAGAGGTCACCGCCTCGTTGGAGACTGCACGGCGATTGGCTGTACTCGTGCGCCGGAAGGTCGCAGTTTGACGTTGCCGTGAGGTCTGCCAGTTTCGTGGTCTCCGGCACCTGCGCGGATTATAGAGCAAGTTTCCACACGGGAGAGGTTCCTCGCTCCCACCCGGCGAGGGCCAGAACCACCACGAGTGCGCCCCCCACGAGCACTAACCCCCAGGTCACAGCCCCGGCCCTGACCAGGCGCGGCATCAGCAGCAGCACCTCCAACCACAGCATCTCTAGTCGCAGAACCATCTGCCTCATCCTCGTCTGTTTCTTGCTGCTGATCTCGGGCGTGATACACCGCTTGCCATCACCCGAACCGGCTGTGGAATGAGCAACCTGGTGCAGTTCCCGTTCGTCGTCATTGATGAAAACCGAGGCAGTGATGTGCATCGCATTCACCAAAGTCAATCCCTCACGGATACCGCTTTCGCGCAGACACGTCTCGACCTGAGGCGTGATGTTGATGAATCCCCGTCGGGCGGGAACGTTGAACCCGAGTTCCTTTCGATAACTTTTCACAAGCCTTGTCTATATCTCCTCCCGTCCCTCCATCGCCCGCGTGAGCGTCACCGCGTCGGCGTACTCCAGGTCGCCGCCCACGGGTAGCCCTCGGCCCAGCCGCGTGATGCGCACGCCCAGCGGGCGCAACTGCGTCAGCAGGTAAGAGGCCGTCCAGTCGCCCTCGCTCGTCGGGTTGGTTGCCAGAATCACCTCGTCCAGGTCACCGCCGCGGACGCGAGCCACCAGTTCGCCGATGCGCAGGCTCTCGACGAACATGCCTTCCGAGGGAGCCAGTACGCCGTGCAGGACGTGATACAACCCCTTGTACACCCCGGCCTGCTCAATCGCCATCACGTCAAGCGGCTCCTCGACCACGCACAGGGTGCGGCGGTCGCGCCCCGGGTCGGCGCAGATGGGGCAGGGGTCTTTTTCGGTAATGTTGTAGCATACGGAGCAGAAGCGGGTGCGCTCCTTGAGATCACGCAGAGCCTCGGCCAGCCGCCCGGTCAGGTCCGACTTGTTGCGCAACAAAAAGTAGGTGAGACGGGCAGCGGTCTTGCGGCCAATGCCCGGCAGTTCTGCCAGTTCCTCGACCAGATGCGTCACTGAAGCAGGAATCGTCTGCATCGTCACCCACACCTAGAGCAAGCCGGGGATGCCCAGCCCGTCGGTGAGAGCGGACATCCGCTCAGTCGTGGTCTGGTCCACCTGCTCCATCCCCTCATTGACGGCGGCGATGACCAGGTCTTGCAACATTTCCACGTCTTCGGGGTCCACCACCTCCGGCGCGATGGTGAGCGACTGCACCCGCCGCTCGCCGGTGACGACGGCGGTCACTGCCCCGCCGCCGACCGTCACGGTGATGGTCATCGCAGCGAGTTCCTTCTGCGCTCTGAGCATGTCTCCTTGCAGGCTCTGCAACTGCTGGAGCATCCCAGCCTGGCCCTTGCGTGAACCGGACGAACCACTCTTGCGTTTGATTTTTCTTGGCAATGTACCCTCCTTGAACAAAAGTACTCACGAGGATGGCCGCACGGCGGTTGAAACCGCGTGTAACACTTGCAAAATCGCCCTGCGCCGATTGTCCCAGTCGCCGCAGGGCGACTTGGCAGATGTTGCCGCGAATTTATTCGCCAGGCGTTCTGAGCATGTCTCCTTGCAGGCTCTGCAACTGCTGGAGCATCCCAGCCTGGCCCTTATGGCGGTTGAAACCGCGTGTAACACTTGCAAAATCGCTCTGCGCCGATTGTCCCAGTCGCCGCAGGGCGACTTGGCAGATGTTGCCGCGAATT